>JAUSIA010000180.1 GCA_030648225.1 Ignavibacteria bacterium
TTTAATCGTTATAATTTTGGCGGCTATTTAGATGCAGGTTTTGATGTAACAAAAAGTTTCTTAATATCTGCCACCATAAGAAATGAATACTATGGCGATTTTGGTAATGCATTTGTTTATAAAGTAAGTTCACGTTTGAAAGTTTTTGAAGATAGAATTACTTTACGAGGTTCCTATTCTACCGGATTTAAAGCTCCAACTTTGCACCAAATTTATACTCAAAGGGTACAATATTCTTTTGTGGCAGGGGGAGGTATTCAGGGTATCGGTTTAGTAAATAATGTTTCTCCTCAAGCAAGATTGTTGGGAGTTAAGCCGCTTACACCTGAAGAATCAAAAAATCTTACGGTGGGAATAGGCGCCAGGCTTTTGGAGAATTTGAGTCTAACGTTTGACTACTACCAAATTTCCATTACTGATAGAATTGTTATCAGTAATAGAGTAACTACTGATACGCTTGGCAGTCAGGTAGAATTTTTTACGAATTCAATAGACACAAAAACTACTGGCGTTGACATAGTTATTGATTACAAAAATATTGTTCTAGGTTCCGGAGTATTAGGGCTTTCAGCCGCTGGAAATATTAATCTAAAAAATGAAAGAGATGGGGACATACCAAAAGTTAAAGGAATTGATGTGATTGACGCTGAACAGGAAGCCTTATTCTTTACTTCAAGACCAAAAGAGAAATTTGTTGCGGGTGTAACTTATGAAATGGAAAAATTAAATGTATCCATTAACGGCACCTATTTTGGCTCTACAGAGTTCAGACAGAAAGGCTTGGATATGAATCTGAAAACTGTATTTGAACCAAAAGTGGTTACCGATTTGGCGCTTACATATGATCTCTTTGATAATGTAAGCCTTTCTGCAAATGTGAATAACATTCTTGATGTATTGCCGGAATGGAAATTTGAAGCACTAAATGCTGCTGGTGAGGCGATTCTGAATGATCCTGCTCAAACAAAAGTTCAAACCAACCTAATTACATTTAATGGACGTTACGACATCATGACGTATGATGGTTTTCATTTCAGTCAATTAGGCAGGATTTATAATTTAAGTCTTACTTACAAATTTTAGCATAAGTAAGTGAAGTAATTTAAAAGCCGTCCCGACTTGTCGGGACGGCTTTTTTATTTTAAAGTAGAAAACCTCCGCCTCTGGCGGCAGTAGTTTACTTTTGGGCTTGGCCAGCAATGAGTAGTGAAGTGTACCCCATTTTGTAGACTGATCTGTACCCCAAAAGGTTCATTAGTAATTTTTCTTTTGTGGATTTATTATTCAGCACAAATCTTATTTCTGGGTGTTGAATTTACTTATATCTAACTATTCGCTTTGGATCAGGAATACAACCTTCAAAGAAATTTATGAGATATGAAGTTAATCCTATTACACATGATGGAAGCTAATTATTCCTTATCATTTTCCACACTTAAGTTTTTTGCTTCAGTCTTTTTCTCCTTTGAATATACCAGGCAATACACCAGCATAAAGAAGCCCAGGCAAGACCGATTGTCCAGCCGCCAATTACATCGGTAGGATAGTGAACACCGAGATAAACCCTGCTGAACCCAATAATGATTGTTAGAAACAGGGCAGCACTTAAAATATAGATCCTGATCTTCCATGTTCTCTGAAACCGGGCAACAATTGCAGCTTGTGTAAGATATAAAACAGCAGACATCATTGAGTGACCACTTGGGAAACTGAGATATGTAGTTGTAATTAACCTGAATGCTAAATCAGGACGTTCCCTTCCGTATATCTCTTTAAGTCCAAAACTAATTAACGCTCCTCCGGCGATTGCAGCAAGAAGGAGCCAGAAAGCATCATAATGTTTTTGTAAGATGAGGAATATTAAGACAAAAATTGTAATTATTGCTAAAACATAGCCTCCTCCAAGTGCAGTTATATCAGTCATAAACTCAGTTACCCAGGCTGGTCCTGCCGGCTTATTAAAATCATCTTCTGCTCTGAAGAATTCAATTATAGATAAATCAAATTGTCTTGTTTCACCTGCGGAAATTGCATCTCCTATCTCAAGAAAAGTAAGCACGCTTATAAATAATAAAAGTAAAGCAAGCAGGACTTTTATTTCTTTTGTAATAAGTTCATGCAAGAAATCTTTTAGCGGGATAAGTTTTTTTAAAGGCATTAAATTTTTTCTACCTGTTGAAGCTATCAAAATTCTTATTATGAATTGCCACGACCTTTAGGTCGTGGAGTATTGAACTCAGAATTTATTGGCTTTAGCCATAATTCTTGGTTTAATTTGGGCTAAAGCCCATATATATTGGTTAATTTTGTCCCCGACATAAATGTCGGGGCTATTAAAAAACAATTTACGTAAGAGCAGTTACTTAAGTAATGTCATTGCTTTAGTTTCAAAATACTCATTGGTCTGCAGCCTATAAAAATATATTCCATTGGCAAGATCAGCGGCATTAAATAGAACTTCATATTTCCCAGGTGATCTATTATCATTAAGCAGGTCAGCTATTTCTTCTCCAAGAACATTATAAACTTTTAATGAAACTAACCCCCCTGTTTCTCCCCTTTCAGAAAGGGGGGACGAAGGGGGGTTCAATGGGATTGAGAATTCTATTTTAGTAACAGGGTTAAACGGGTTAGGGTAATTCTGTTCAAGATAAAAATCTGAACCTTCATCTTTATTTTCTTCAGTATCAACATTATTAGGACCTATTCTTGGGTAAAAATATAAATGTGCCTGAATATTAAAAACTTCTTCACTAACTGTGTAATAACCATCAGAATTATAACTCCAGCATATAGCTTCTCCCTGTGGTTCTCTTGTATAAGGAAGAAGATAATATTGATTTTCAAACGCTTCTGCAATTGTCTGCTGTAAATCTCTTCGCCAGTAATACACATAATCATAATTCTTTAAAAGAATTTCCCTTCCATCATTAGAAATATCACCGGCAACGATGCTGGTTAATGGTAAGGTTGCGACCTGTTCAAGAGTTAATGTATCATTTAACGATTGAGGATATGAAGCAAGATAAACTCCTATATTATTTTCCCGCTTAGAGACGATATAAATATCTTTTGTTAAAGGATCTATCATAATAGTTTCCGCATCCCTTGATCCATTAGGGTAACGGTATTTAATTATATCAGCATTTCGTAATGATATATTTACTGGTTCCTGGTTTTCATCAACCACTGGTTCAGGAACACGGTAAATATATTTTAACTCATATTGTGCAAGGTTATCACCAATTTCTGCAACATATATATAATCTTTATCTTCTTCAGGACCAGGACCTACAGCAATATCTTCCCAGTCTCTGTTAGTTGCATTCTCAATAGTATAGACTCCCAGATGTTCTCCATTATTATTAATTGCAAATATTCTTGCTGAATCTCCCGAATCATTATGAGTCCAGAGCACATTAATATTTTTTTTGCTTGCAGCAATTCCCGATGCCTCATTTATTGGAGCAAATTCAATTAATCCCTTATCTTCTCTGGGTCCGAATGATGGAGCCTGTGCGAATAAAGAAGAAGTTAAAAAAAGAATTAATATTGATGGTATGGTTAAACTCATTTCATTTAATTAATAGGTAGAGAATAGATGAAAGAAAAACTTTCAGCACCGGGATTACTTCTGCCCAAATTTCCATTTGATATATGATAAAACCCTATTCCTATCCTGGTATTATTTTGAAGAACGTAAGATATTTCAACCTGAGTTCTGAATTCAAGCTCATAAGCAAGGTCGT
>JAUSIA010000183.1 GCA_030648225.1 Ignavibacteria bacterium
GGATGCCACCATTTATTGTCAAGTCCGGAATTGCCTGCGATTGCTCAAGAGTTAGCTGTGCTTCTCTTACTTGTTTTTCTTTATAGAGCAATTGTAAGGAAGGGAACTTTTCAATTTCATTTCTCAATTTATTTAAATCCGTCGGCTCCGGAATATTTTCAAATAATTCCGATTTGGGCATCAGATTTTGACCGCTTATTCCCAAAAGCGCATTCAAATTATTTTGAAAAGTATTGAATAACCTTTGCAGTCTGTCAAATTCAATCCTGCTGTTTACTAAAGCTATTTTTACTTTTGATTCTTCTGCCGGGGATGTTCTTCCGGCTTTTACTCTTTCTGAAATAGTTTTTAATATTTCTTCATTTATTTGTATGAATTTTTTTTGAAGCTCAATCTGGCTTTGGGTTTTATACAAATCGAAGAATGCGGATTTAACATTTGCAATCACATCAATCTTCAATAATTCATATTGGCTCTGAGCAGAAAGAACCTGGTTTTCAACAAGGTTTACGCGGCTGCTTCTTTTACCACCAAGCTCAAATAACTGGCTGCCGAGCAAAGTAAATTCACCGTTATCTATTCTTCTCAATTCTTTGGAGCCTAAAATATTTTCTGCTTCGAATTCAATTTCCGGGTTTGGAATTAATCCCGCTTGAATTTTAATTTTTTCCAAAGTTGAAACTTCATATTTAAATGCTCTTAAATCGTAGTTATTAGATAGAGCCGTATCCACAACTTCCTGTAAAGTTATCTCTTCAATCTCTACTTTAATTGAATCATTATCCTGCTGTGATTGTGCTAATGAATAAAAACAAAAAAGTATTAGAAATAACACTTTCATAAAATTCATACGATCTCCAAAATGTCTTATTGAACTAGTGAAATCCCGTGTGCGGGATAGTTTATTAAACAGTTAGTAAGAGTAGGAAAAGAAGGGCTTTTCTTTTAGATTAGAAACATTCTATTAAAAAGGTAGACTTCAGTAGTTTGTTGTGGTGTGTGAAATTGCTCGAAATCTAATTTGATATATGATGAGATGTGTTCATTTGTTTTGTTGATACAATGAAAGCAAATTGATTTTTCAACTTTCAGTTTTAATAAATCATTCGCGGCAGCATTTGTTGATTGAACATTAGCTCCTTTTACAATTATACAATAATCATGTAAACTGTAATTATTGTCCGCACGCCCGCATTGTCCTAGTTCAGAATGAATAAATACAATGGCTATTACAAGCAATACAATAGCAGCTATTACTTTTGATATTCTTTTTATTTTATTTAACAGTAAATAACTCATTTCTCTACAATGCAATATAACTTGCCTTTTCTTTTTACAAAATTAAACAATCATCAATTCTTAAACAATTACTTTGATGATTGTTTTGTCAAAATCTTATGTTCATGGCGAAGGAAAGTTTTTTCAAATCGTCTTAAAAATAACTTGCAAATCCAAACTGAAAACCCGCAGTATGGATTGTTGGATTACCAATTGCGTCAACAGTCCAGTGCCTTCTGTAGTTTGCTTTAATAACAGTATTTGGAACTGGACGAAAACTTAAACCGAGCACTAAAGCAGTAACATCATCTTTTACATTCTGACCTGTAACATTAAACCTTCCCATATTGAAATCAACATATTCAAACCTAACAATAGAATTGAGAATCGCTTCATCAAATAGTAATACAGAGCCTTTATAAACAGGATAGATAATATCAAAGAAAGTGCCCCATTGTTTATCATCGAAAATTTCAGATAGGTTGTCAGGCACTTCTATCATACTATATGCAGCTTCCCCTTGAAGAGTAAAATCAAAAAAGTTTGCAGAGAAGTCTATTGCTGTAATTGACAAACTGCGCTTTTCGTCAACCTCAATTCCTTCAACACGGAAAGAGTTATAAACACAATGATAAAATGAAAGACCTAACTCACCCAATGAATGCTGCAGTGCAATTCTCCCGGAGTAAGCAGGAAGCCCATTGTTATCTTCTTCAAATGCTTCTTTACGCTTTCCGGATGGAACGAATGTTTTCCCTTCCGCATTTAAAATAACACCATCGCCCAAACCGTTAGTCAGGTATCCTGAGTAGGTGAGTGATAAGTACCTGATCAGAGTGAATCGACCATAAACGCCGAACCCCACTTCAGATAAGGTTGAAGGGATAATTTGAGTAGATACTAAAGGTCTGTCTATAATATCCCAGCGTGGCGAATCATGATTTTGATTGAACATACCTAACGGGACAAGAATAATACCTGCACGCAGGGCAAACTGTGGAGAGAACTGGAAATCTAATAATGCTGTTTCAAGTGCTATTTCTTCAGTGCCGTGTTCAAACTCAAGCTCTGATAAGAATTTTATTCCCGGACCAAGAGAAGAGTAGAGAAAAATATTGAAACGCCTTAATTCAAATGAAAGCCCTTCACTAACTCCATCTTCGGAAAAGTAATTTGAGTTTCCTTCAAAGTAACCACCGATAGAAGTTGATAAATTATTTACCTTTAAAATAAATGGGCGGGTATATATTGCATCCTGGGAAGGAATTTTTACCCCGGTTGTATCCTGTGCATTAACTACAGTATAGAAAATAATAATTAAAACAGATGGTAAAACTTTGTGCATGTTTTTTACTCAGATTTGTATGTAAATATTTTCAGAATCTGTAAGTACATCAAACTTTTTTAATGGTTCATTTGCAGGAGGGGAAATTACTTCCCCTGCTGAAGAGTATTTGCTGCCATGACAAGGACATGAAAGCATATCATAATCGGGATCCACTTCGCATCCTTTGTGAGTACATTGAGTTAAAAGGGCAGTGAAAGTTTCGTTTTCATTTTTTCTTAAATAAATTGCAGCAGGTAACCCGCTAACATTTAACAAAACAAACTTCTGCATATCTGAGAACTCGGATTTCTTAACAACAAGTTTATTTCTATCAATCGAATATTGTGCATATTTAATAACTGAACAACTGTTTATAAGAAAGCCACCTACAGTTCCAACGGCAAGAACCCCGACCGTTTTAATAAATTCTTTTCTGTACATTTTATAAAGATTCTAAAAATTTCAGGAGCTTCTGTTTATCGGCTTGTGAAAGATTATAGTAGTTGTTTCTGCTGTTTGATGCTTCCCCGCCATGATAGATTATTGCTTCCTCAATTGTCTTTGCCCTGCCATCGTGCAAAAAGAAACTCTTTCCACCCTGAGAAGTGCCACCAAGTCCCAAACCCCATAGAGGAGTTGTTCTCCACTCGCTTGTTTTGGCGCTTCCTTCTGTATAATAATCATCAAGTTGGGAGCCCATATCGTGCATCAGCATATCGGTGTAAGGATGAAAATCTTTCTTGTTTAATGCTTCTATATCTGAAGGACCTGAAACAAGTGTTGGGATGTGACAACCGGAACAATTTATTTGTTTTTTAAAGATATTCTCACCTCCAATTACATCGGCATCATTCTCATTTCTCCTCGGAGGGGCTTTAAGGGTTTTTATATAGAACTCAACACTTTTAACAACACTTGCTGAGAGTTCGGGGTCGGAAACTTTATCTCCGGTCCCGGAACCTATAATATAGTTGTATAAATCTTCCGGTAAAAAATCGGATGTTATTCCTATATCCTGGAGATATGCCTGAGTTACCTGTTGAAGAATTGTAATTGCACCGGCTTTCCTTCCAAATCTTCCAATGTACTTACCATTATTTGAAATATGGAATCCCGGCTTAGGTTGAAAATAATCTGGAGGATCAACGTAATTAGGCACACCCGAAATCCCATCCCCATTCAAGTCATCCGGGTCGGCATAAGATAGAATTAGTTCATCCGGGACTGCTTCGATTAATCCAAGCCCTGTAACAGAAGGAGGCATTAGTATTGATTTTCCTGTAGCTTCGGCAGGTATTTCTTCAGGCGGATATCCTGCAATTGATCTTTGCTGAAGCTGGGCTCCACCATATTCTGTCATCGGATCGAATGTGCCGTCCAAATTCATTTTGCCAAATCTTGTTAATTGAATAAACGGATGCCCCTTTCCATCAGCAACATGACAGTTTTCGCAGGAGGTATTTACAAAAATAGGCCCTAAACCATCTTCGACTCCAAATATCTTTCCAAACTGCTCGTCTCCCTGCAAGTGAGCGGCAAGCTGAGAGGGCGTTAAGCCTTCAATAGGTTCGTTTAGAATTTCACTTGATTCCGGAGCTGTGGGCAGGAATTCTTCACAGGAAATTATAATTATTGACAGTATAAAACTTGATAACAATGTAAGTATTAGTCTAAAAATACTGTTCTGTAAATAAAGTTTCATTATTTTCATTTTACTCCTTCAAACCATTGTTTGGATTATGAGGCAATCAGCCTCCATAACTGAGCAACAAAAAAGCAAACTGCAAAACCCATTATTATAGGAAGTATTGTAGAGATTACAGTCCATTTAATACTTTTGGTTTCCTTGTAAATAGTATAAATAGTTGTTGAGCAGGGATTATGAAGTAAACTAAATAACATCAGGTTAACTCCAGTAAGAACGGTCCACCCACCAGCGTGTAATATAGCAGAAGTGTCTCCAATAGAGTCAAGCTCAAACATAACACCGCTGCCGGAGCCAACACCTGCAATTCCTGCAACAAGAACAGTTAACATAAGTACAGTAGGAACTACAATCTCATTTGCAGGAATAGCAATTATGTAAGCAAGCAAAATTACCCCGTTCAATCCTACAAACAGAGCAAAAGGATCAGTCCAATCAATGAAATGTTCTGCAATGTTTGTTCCTCCAATTGTAACATTAGCAACCAGCCAGATAACTATTCCGGCAGGTATTGCAAAAACAACAGCACGCCATAAAACAAAAATCGTTCTGTCAATTATAGATGTATAAAGTGTCCGTAAAATTCTTGGCGGACGATATGGCGGAAGCTCAAGACTGAATGCTGAAGCTTCCCCTTTTAAAACTGTCTTTGACAATCCCCATGATACAAGAAGACTAAAAATAATTCCAAGCAAAGCTATGGATACAACTGCTGCTGCTGAAACAAGCCCGGCGAGATAAGCTGGTACAGCACCGCCAATAAAAATTGTTGCAATGAGAATCTGTGTGGGCCATCTTCCATTACATAAAGAAAAATTGTTTGTAATGATTGCGATTATTCTTTCACGCGGACTGTCAATAATTCTTGTTGCTATAATTCCTGCAGCATTACAGCCAAATCCCATTGTCATAGTAAGTGCCTGTTTACCATGCGCCCCAACTTTCCTGTAAAGGTTATCCATATTGAATGCAACACGGGGAAGGTAACCAAAATCTTCAAGTAAGGTAAACAGGGGAAAGAAAATTGCCATTGGCGGAAGCATAACGCTGATTACCCATGCCATTGCAAGATAAGCTCCATCTATTAAAACTCCATTTATCCAGTATGGAATTCCGACAGAAGCAATAAAATCTTTAAGAAGAGGATGAAGTGTATCAACCAGCAGGTTTGCAATTAAACCGGAAGGAACATTTGCCCCTTCAATTGTTACCCAGAAAACCACTGCAAGCAGAAGAAACATAATAGGGAAGCCAAGCCATTTGCTTGTAACTATCCTGTCTATTGTCTGATCAAAACTGTATTTCTTCTTCTGCTCTTTTATCCTGACAACCTTATTGGCAATTTTAGCTGCATCTGTATAGATTGATTCAATAATTGAATCATGAATATTTTCACCAATCTCCCACCGCAATGTATTTGCCGAGGCTATCAGTTTTTCTCTTTCATTTATTTGGTTAGTTGTCATAATAAATCACTTATTTTTAAACTGTTGCGAAATTTTCTTCAATGGCATTTCTTTTTACAATTCCTGAAATTTCACCGGATCTTACTGCATCAATTATTTTCTGATCACCATCAAGAAGACGAAGAGCAACCCATCTTGCATTTGGCAGACCCGGAAATTCATTTTTAATTTTTTCAGCCAGGTTTTCAACAGCTTTGGTTAATCCTTTTGAAGAACCGGTTATCCTGTAAGGTTTACAGATTAATTTTCCTGTTACAACATCATCAACAGTTTTTAATAATTCCGGAATTCCCACATCCTGTCTTGCTTCGGTTGGAACTACAGGTATACCAAGATCACGAGTAAGTGCACGTTCATCGATTTCAATATTTCTTCTTCCTGCTTCATCCATCAGGTTAAGGCATACTATTGCACGATCTGTTATTTCCAGTACCTGGAGAACAAGGTTCAAATTTCTTTCGAGTCTTGTTGCATCAACTACAACAACAGTTACATCCGGCTGACCGAATAAAATAAAATCCCTGGCTATCTCTTCATCAGTGCTTGTTGAAAGAAGAGAATAAGTGCCGGGAAGATCAATCAGTTTATACCTGTTTTTATTGAACTCAAATCCGCCTTCAGCACGAGTAACAGTTTTGCCGGGCCAATTGCCTGTGTGCTGCTTTAATCCTGTAAGGTTATTAAAGACAGTGCTCTTGCCTGTATTCGGGTTTCCTGCAAGTGCAACGACAAAATCAAATTTATCCATATTAATGCCGAGTCTCTTCAGGTTCCCCGCATTATGAACAGGACAAGCTTCACATTTATTTTGATCAATCATCAGTTCAACTCCTCCTGGGAAAATTCTTTTATGTAAATCTGATCAGCATTCTTTTTTCTTATTGCTATAGTTGCACCTTTAATATTAAATGCAACAGGATCCCTACCGATACTCTCTAGTTCTGCAGTTACTAAAGTACCCGGGACAACCCCAAGATCCATTAATCTTCTCCTCTGAGGACCTCGGCATGCTTTTGAAATTCCAACAACAACTGCTTTCTCACCTTTTCTTAATGAGCTCAAAGATTTAAACTCACTTGTTATCTCTTCCTGCTTCTGAATGGGAATAACATGAACATTGGCTGCAAATAAAGGAGCCAGCACACATTCTTCACCATTAACTTCAAATCTTATTCTGTTTTTCTCAGTATTTATAATTCTTACCTGCATACCCGGATAAAGCCCCTGTGCAATTAGCTGTGAGTAAATTGCATGCGGCTCGTCCTCAACGTGAATGATTCTTCCAAACTTACCATTCTTTAAGGTTGTGAGAGGGACACCATTTCTTTTCGGAACTTCACCATCTTTAGTTGGAATCGGATCGCCATGCGGATCAAACACCGGGTTTCCCATCTGAGCTGCAAGAGCTTCAGCTTCTTCAACTGAAATGCTGTGTTCCTTTTCTTCAGCTTCAAGATGCCATTCGGTTTCTTTTACACTTGTTTCATCTGCAAGATATCTTTCCCATAAACGATGAATTCTTATAATCCTTAAAGCATAAGAACGCCCCTGGGGGGTAATTTGTATTCCATCCTGGCTTGATTCAACCAATCCCATTGACTGAAGTTTTTCAACAAGCTGAATAGTATCATCAACACCTATTGATAAATGTCCTGCAATGCTTCGAAGAGTTGGTCTTACAGTTCTTTCTTCATAATCGTAAAGATGTTTTAACGTATCTTCAATTAATACTCTTGAAGTGTTTCTTTTTGCTTTTTTGTACGTTGCATAAATTCCTTTAGCAGGCCAGAACAGAACAGCAAGTATACCACTTAACGCAAAAGCAATTAACAAGGCAAATAAAGGATCAATCATCTTTTAATCTTTCAATCTTTCAATCTTTCAATCTTTCAATACCCGCAAAGCGGAATTTCGCTTCGCTCAACTTTAAATCTTTTTTAATTTTTCTTTTCCTCAACAAAAATGTTTGCTGCAAGTGTATTACTTATGTTTAATTCTTTCCCATTAATTGCAACAAGCATCGAACGATCAAATTCTAATCTTTCTTTAATTTGTATCTCTTTACCAAGCTCAACACCAATCTTCGAAATATAATTCAGAAAGCCGTTATCATAATCATTTACTCTAACCACTTTCCCTTTTTCATTTGCCTTAAGCAAACTCAGTGGTTTGTTTTTTTTCTGTTTAGGAAGAACCCCTTCTTTAGATGGTATAGGATCACCATGCGGATCGAAAGCCGGGAAATCGAGCATCTCCTCCATTCTGTTTATCAGTTCATTGGAAGCACTATGTTCAAGGTTGTGTGCTTCTTCATGAACTTTGTCCCACGGTATTCCCACAATCTGGTGAAGAAAAACTTCCCATATTCTGTGTCTCCTTACCATATTCTTTGCATATTCTTCACCATTACTTGTGAGCTTAATACCTTGGTAACGTTTATAATCCACATAACCATCTTTAGAAAGCTTTTTCAACATATCAGTTACAGCAGCATTAGAAACAGAAAGATTTTCTGCAATCTGGTTTGCTTTTATTGTACCATCAGTTTCCCGATGTTTATAAATAGTGCTTAAATAGTCTTCTTTTGATATATTCTGCATAGGTTTAAGTTTATTTAGTGGTAGAATTTAAGCATACTTAAACCATTTGTCAAGCATATTTCAATTATAAAATTAAAATTCGTATAAAAGATTATTGTTTAGGAAGGTATATTTTGATTAAACAAAATAGTCATAACATTTTCTGTAACTCTGTCGCATCTTTCATTTCCAAAAGGATAAATATCTTCTTTGGAAAGATTTGCAGTAAGATACTTTAGAAGAAACTGTTTTGCCCGGTGCAGTCTTATTTTTACATTCACATTACTGATGTTCAAAATCTCCGCAACCTCATTTGTATTCATCCCTTCAAGTTCCCGCATAACGAAGACAGTACTATAATTTTCAGGGAGAGATGAAATGGCAGATTCTAAATATTTTGAAGTTTCTTTTTCCATAAAAATTGATTCCGGATTTTGATGAAGATCAGAAGGAGAGGTTACATCTTCTTTAATAATAAATTTATGGTTTTGTCTTTTGTACATCAGGCATTCATTAATTAAAATTCTTATAAGCCAGGTTGAGAAGAGTGATCTGCCTTCAAACTGATTTAGTTTGGAATAAACATTAATGTAAGTCTGCTGAAGCATATCCTCACAAACATCATCTTCGATTCCATAAGATCTGGCAATCCTGTAAAGCT
>JAUSIA010000184.1 GCA_030648225.1 Ignavibacteria bacterium
ATGTTTTTTCAGGCTTTCAATGTATCCCTTTATAGCATCCTGAATGTTTTCTATTGCTTCTTCCCTTGTTTTTCCCTGTGAGATACATCCGGGTAAAGTGGGACATTCAGCTACAAAATAATCATCTTCATCTTTTTGAACTATGATTCTAAATTTCATACTTAACCTCTTTGTTTTCCCGTAAAATATATAACTAAAGTTTTAGAAATGAAAGATTAAAGATTATTATAGAAATAAATAATTAAAAAATTTTTATAAAGGTAAACCGTTTAAACGGTTTTTAATGTAGTCTTTCTTTTATTAACCCACGACTTAAGTCGTGGGTTACTGTATATATGAAAATTTAATGAACTGTTTTAACAGTTTTTCTATAATTATTTCTCAGCTGTCTCAGACAGGTTACAATCTTGCATCTTGTAATTTATTATCTTGTAATCCGAATTAAAGCATCCCCGCCCGTTTCCTTAAAAACCACTCCAAACCCAAAAGTAAAATTATAACTGCCATTAGCCATTCACTCGACCATAAACTTATTTCACTTGTTTCAATTTTTTCTTTAGATGCATTCTCATTTATTCTTTTTAATAATGGGAAAAGATCGGAATAATTATTCTGATCAAAATATTCTCCGCCTGTTCTGTCAGCAAGCGAGCTGAGAAATTCATAATTCATTCTCGGGTTTATCATTTCAATATCAACTTCACCCATGTTAAAAGAGCCGTCATCTTTTCCTAATGAAACATTCTCTAATTTTGCTTCTCCTGAAAAAGAATAATCACCGCCTTTGTTTGTTTCAAATACTCCTTCATAAAGTCCGTTTCCAACAGAGCTAAGAATAATTTCAGAAGTTTGCTTATTGCCAGTTATATTAACTTTAACCTCTGAATCGGAAACAGGATTAAAAGTTTCATCATAAACCTGTGCAGCAAACTCAACCTGCTCACCCAAAGAATAAATCTTTTTAGATGTTGAAATCTTAACCTGTTTCTGATCTTCAGTTGTGTTAAGCCATTTAACTGAACTAACAATAAACCTGTCAAACAAATCAAAATCTTTCATTGTAGTCTGCAGCTTCCATTTCCAGATCTCTTTTGCAAGCAAAGCAATAGATTTTTTATTCCCAAGCTTTCTTGAAACAATCAAAGGATTATCAGAAGGAACATTTTTTATTTTGGAACGGGCAATTAACTCACTCTCAGGTTTCAAAGTAATTTTAATATCGGGTTGAAAAACCGGAGGCAGATTTTCCCAGGCAGCGATTGGATTTTGCATCTTATTCTGAAGAAGTGGATTCCTCGACTGATTGCCAATAATATTTGGCTGCACTTCAGAATAAAATGAAGATTTCTGACTAAGATTAACCGGCAATTCTCTCTGAAGACGGTTTAATTTTTCAAAATCAATTCCTGAAGAAAGAGTAAGAAAGAAAGGTATGCTGCCATTAAAAATTTTATCCTGAACTTTATTCAAAAAATTATTTGATGTTTCCTTTGAGGGAAAACCAATTAGAAAGAGAATATCAGCACTGTCAAGAAGCCTGTCGGGATTTTCTTTTTCAAGAAATTTATCAGCAGAGATTTGTGTTAAAGAATTTACTTTAAAATTATCATCAGTCTGGAGTGAGTTTTTTATAAAAGAAATATCAGATGAAGGACTTCCTGCAAGTAGAAGAATATTTATTTTATTATCAAGGACATTTACATAAAAAACTTTTTTATTGTTTGCAGTTGTAAATTCTCCATCAAGAGAAGAAGCTTCTAATGTTAATTTCTTTTCTCCGCTTGAAGAAGGTTTATATTCAAATTCAATATTCTGAATCCCTTCCTGGCTAAGTGTAATATTCTTTTGCTCAACAAGTATATTCTGTCCATACAAAGTAACGCTTATCCCTTCTCCGCCAAACCCTGTATTGTTTATTGTTGTAAGAATAGTTGTAGGTGTTTCAGCATAGATATATTCATTGAAGAGAACATTTCTTATCTCAATATCTTTTCTTTTTGAAGAGTCTCCAACTCCTATAGTAAAAACCGGAATGTTTAATTTCTCTGCTGTGTAAAGAGGATTTGATCCGTCAGTTATTACTCCATCACTTATAATTGTAACTGATGAGATGTTCTTATTTTGTTTATCAATAAAAGAAAAAATGTTTGAGAAATTTGTACCGCCTTCAGAAAAATTAATGTTCTCCAATTGTTCCGGATCAGGTTGAGAGACGTCATTTCCAAAGAGATTCATTTGTAATCCATTCTCTTCAAAATTATTTTCAATATCATCTATAAAATCTCTTACAGTTTCTTCTCTCTTTGTTCCATCATCAATTTTAATTGAACGGGAGTTATCAATAAAGACAAGATTTACAGGCTCAATCACAATTTTTTTTGCAAGTGTAAGCATTGGTTCAAAAACAATGAAGAGCATAAGAAGCAAAGCAGTAAAGCGTATAAGTATCAGGAAAATTTTCCTGGATAAATCTATTACAGGCACAGTATACCTGTAAATGAAAAATGTAAAACCGGCAGCAATTAAAAAAAATAATACCAGCAAGAAGGGATTGATTGAAAATGTGAGATCAATCTTTTCAATTCCGAACATCAGAAAATAATTTCTCCTTTAAGAACAGTAACAGCATTACCGCTAATGTATAACTCATTTTTATCGTGATAATATGAAACACCAATTCTTCCTTTTCTTCCCAAAACATCTCCCTGTTCAAAAGTAACGGAGGTTTCCTTTCCTGAATATTTTAAAAATCCAAGTCTTTCTAAAACCAAAAGGAGAGGGCCATTTGTTGAGCCGGTTACAGGGTCTTCATCAATTCCATGAGATGGAGTAAAATAACGGCTATGGGCAAAATTATTTTTATCAACTGTTTCGGGTGTGAAAACAACTACACCCCCAAGATTTTTTTCAAGAGATAATTCTTTCAGTGCTTTGAAATCAGGTTTAAGCTTATGGAGTTCCTTAAGCTCTTTTATATGTATATAAACATTTTTATTAGAGAGTTGAATGAATGGCACTTTATCATCCAGCATAGTTGGGTGAATTCCCAATATAGAGATTAATTCCTGTTTACATTCCTCAAACTCTTCCATATCGAAAATCGGTATCTGCATAAAATACCTTCCGTTTTCGGCTTTGCACTTTAAAAGTCCGGAAAGTGTTTGGAAAGTTAAATCCTGTTTTTCATTAAGTTTTTTTTCTTCATAAAGAAAATGAAGAGAGGCTATTGTACCATGTCCGCACAATTCAACTTCAGTAGTTGGAGTAAACCACTTTAATTCATAATCAGCTTTATCGGACATGTCTGCCGACAATGCAGGTTTTGAAAGGAAAGCAGTTTCAGAGAGATTCATTTCTCTTGCAATAAATTGCATTTCTTCTCTGCTCAACTCATTTGAAAAAGTTACACCTGCAGGATTACCGGAAAAAGGTTTATCTGTAAATGAATCTATCTGGTAAATTTTAATTTTTTTTGGCATCGAAAAGTCTTTCAATATTCCAGTTCTTCATCATATCAAAAGTTTTATAATCTGTCAGGTCAAAATGAATTGGGGTAACTGAGATATAATTCTTTTTTATTGCAGCCTGGTCTGTTTCCATTTCGATATCGACTTCCTTTAAGTTACCTGTAAGCCAGTAATAATCTCTTCCGTAAGGATCTTTCCGTTGTTCATACATATCATCCCATTTAGATTTCCCCTGTCTTGTCAGTAAAATTCCTGCAATCTGATCTTCAGGAATATCAGGAACATTAACATTTAGTAAAGTACCAACAGGAAGTTCCTTTCCTGCAATTTCCTGTGCAAGCATTTTTGCAACTTTAGCTGCAAAATTAAAATCAGTTGCAGCGTGGCTTGTTAGAGAAATAGCAATTGAAGGGATATCCATTATTGCAGCTTCTCTTGCTGCAGAAACAGTTCCTGAATAGATAATATTAATTGCAGTATTGGAACCATTATTTATTCCTGATATAACAATATCGGGTGGAGTTTTCATTATATTTTTAATTCCCATCTTAACACAATCGGCAGGAGTGCCGTCAACTGCATACCCAAAAAATTCACCATTCTTATGATACTTAATCACTCTCAACGGAACCTGCATTGTAATAGCATGACCAACTGCACTTTGTTCTTTCAAAGGTGCAACAACTGTAACTTCGCCAATCTCTTTCAGAGTTTTTACTAAAGCAAAAATGCCAGGGGAGTCAATTCCATCATCGTTAGATACTAATATATTCAAAAGAAATCCTCTATTGTTTCAATAAATATGAATTAAATATAACATTAGCCTTATAGAGTAACAATTGAATATGAAGTTCATAATAAGTCTCTGATAATTTCTTCCTGATTAATAATTTTTATGTATTTTAGTGTAATAATATTTTCATTATGCTGATATTAAAACCTCACATCTTTAACAGATACCCCGAAATATTATCGGGTGTAAGTACCAAAATCGGAGCCGCAAGAACAGCTCCTTATTTTTTCAATATGTCGATCTCCGTTGGTGGTGATGAAAATATTGTAAAGGAAAACAGAAAATTATTTTTTGAAAATTTAGGATTAACCCCGGGAAATGTTGCATATCAAAAACAGGTACATGGAAATGATATTTCTTTTGTAACAAAAGGAGGACTTGCCGGAGAAAGTGATTCGATGATTACAGATAATCCGGGAATAGCACTTGCAGTAAGTATTGCAGATTGTGTCCCATTACTTCTGTATGATCCTGCAAAAAAAATTATTGCAGGAGTCCATTCAGGATGGAGAGGAACTGAAAAGAAAATCCTTCTCAAAACTTTAAAAAAATTAGAAGAATTTAGCTGTTCAACTGAAAATATTGTTGCATATATAGGTCCCTCAATCAGTAAAAATATTTATGAAGTTGGAAAAGAAGTAGCCGAACTTTTTGATAAAAAATATATTGAAGGAAAAGGGAGCAAATTCTTTCTGGATGTAGCGGGAGTGAATCTGGATATATTGTTAAACTCTGGTGTAAGAAAAAATAATATTCAGGTTTCGCAGTTATGTACGTTTGCTATGGAAGATATTCTTCATTCATACAGAAGAGATGGGGAAAGATCTGGCCGCTCGCTTGCAGTTATAGCAATGAAGGATTCTGATTGAAAGACAGCATTAAAATATTTTCTGTATTTGCTCTTTGCTGCCTCATCTGGGGTTCAACGTGGCTGGGGATTAAAGCAAGTCTTTATTCGCTTACCCCTTTTTACTCAGTTGGATTTCGTTTCGTTATTGCTTCATTTTTAGTTTTGCTTTTTGTGAGATATAAAGGAATAAAAATCCAGACGGATAAAGTTTCAATTAACCTTTATCTTATTATGGGTTTCTTCTCTTATGTAATTCCTTATGGTTTGGTTTATTGGGCTGAGCAGTTTGTGCCATCCGGACTTGCAGCAGTGCTCTTTGCTGTTTATCCCTTTTTTGTACTTCTCTTTTCTTACATGGCTTTGCCAGGAGAATCAATCGGCTTCTATAAAGTTTTGGGAATTGTCCTTGGCTTCGGTGGAATACTTGTAATTTTTTCTGAAAACATAGGTGGAGATATTTCTTCTTATCTGTTAGGAATGACTGCCCTTGTTCTTAGTGGAATTACACAAGCTGCAAATGTTGTTGTGATAAAAAAATATGGTCATTATCTTAACCCGCTTTCAATGAACTTTATCCCGATGATTATTGCAGGAATTTTCTTTTTAATCATTGCTTTTCTTTTTGAAGATTTTAATCTATTAGTATTTGATACAAATGCTTACCTGTCTGTTCTTTACCTTGCACTCTTCGGAACGGTAATTACTTTTACTTCTTATTACTGGCTGCTGAAAAGAGTTAATGTGGTGATTCTTTCGTTAATAGCTTTTATTAATCCAATGATTGCTCTTCTTCTTGGCTGGTTTATCTATAATGAACAATTATCATCGAGACATTTGTGGGGAAGCATCCTGGTTTTAACCGGTTTACTCTGGGCAAATCTTGGCAATGCAATATTTAACACAAGAAGAAGAAAAAAGACAGCTTGACATTTTTAATTGGCAGGTAAAAAAGCTTTGGTTAAATTTATTTATCTGATTAAT
>JAUSIA010000186.1 GCA_030648225.1 Ignavibacteria bacterium
GTGGAACAATTGTCTTAAGCAGAATACTTGCCTGGTTTGATAACAAAGTGATTGACGGAATTGTAAATGCTTCTGCATCAATTACCCGGGCCTTCTCAAGCTTTAGCGGAAAGTTTGATAATATAGTTGTTGACGGTCTTGTGAACTTCATGGCTTATCTTAGCGGCTTCATCGGATTAGTTTTCAGAAAATTCCAGACAGGAAAAGTTCAGACTTATATTGTGCTTGTAATTTTTTCATTAGTAATCCTGTTATTCTTATTTAAACCATTTTAAGATTTGAAAAAGACGAATAAAATATGTACAGCAGTTTCCCGATCCTATCACTAATAACCTTCCTTCCTATTATAGGAATGATAATAGTTCTTGCTCTTCCAAAGACAAGAGGAACTCTGGTTAAGAGCATTACGGTTTTCGTTACCGGACTGCAGGTTGTTCTCGCAGCAATAATTCTTGGCAATTACAATTACGGTCTTGGAGGAATAAATGATGCTTCATCTTTTCAGTTCATAGAAAAATTCAGGTGGATAGATATAACAGGTTTCTCCTGGATAGGACAAATTAAAATAGATTACTTCCTCGGTATAGATGGCTTAAGTGTGCCGATGGTCCTTCTTACTGCGTTAATTTGTTTCATTGCTGCAATATCATCATGGAATATTGATAAATCTGTTAAAGGATATTTTGCTCTATTTCTTTTATTAGATACAGGAATGATGGGAGTTTTTGTTACACTTGATTTCTTCCTCTTCTATATTTTCTGGGAATTGATGCTTCTGCCAATGTACTTCCTGATCGGAATCTGGGGAGGACCTAGACGAGAGTATGCAGCAATAAAGTTTTTCCTTTACACATTGCTCGGTTCTGTTTTTATTCTTCTTGTAATGATCGGATTATACTTCAGCACTAATGAAACACTTGCTGATGGAACAAAAGTATTTACATTCAACATGCTTTCAATGATGGATTCCGGTAATTACACTGCGAACGGAATACTGTCGCCGTTCAATCCATCTAATTTAAGGTTTATAGCATACATTGCATTGTTTATTGGCTTTGCAATTAAGATACCTATGTTCCCCTTCCATACATGGCTTCCTGATGCACACGTTGAAGCACCGACAGCAATAAGTGTTATTCTTGCCGGTGTGTTGTTGAAGATGGGGACTTATGGAATTCTCAGAGTATCATACCCAATGTTTCCTGATATAACTCACCAGTTGTTATGGTATATAGGTTTGTTCGGGATGATCAACATTATTTACGGTGCTCTCTGTGCAATGGCTCAGAAAGATTTTAAAAAGCTGATTGCTTACTCATCAGTTTCTCATATGGGATTTGTAATGCTTGGAATGGCTTCGCTCAATACTCTTGGAATTGCAGGAGCAGTTTTCCAGATGTTTAACCATGGAACAATTACAGCAATGCTCTTCTTAATTGTCGGAGTTATTTATGATAGAACTCATACAAGAGGTCTTGATGACTTTGGCGGACTTGCTACACAGATGCCTGTTTACACAGGATTCACAACTGTAGCTTTCTTTGCCGCAATCGGGCTTCCCGGTTTAAGCGGCTTTATCTCAGAAGTATTTGTTTTTCTTGGTGCATTCGGACTTGATATGATAAGGACATTAGCAATAATCTCTACGCTGGGAATTGTACTTGGTGCAGGCTATATGCTATGGACACTGCAAAGGGTTTTTCTTGGCGGTTTAAAGGAAAAATGGTCCGGGCTTAAGGATCTTAATTTCAGAGAATATGCAATGTTCATTCCTTTAACAGCTATAATAATCTTTCTTGGAGTTTATCCTTCAGCAATGCTAGATTTGATGAATTCATCCGTTAACGCAATGGTTAAGTTGATGAGCGATGCAAAAGTATTTTATGGTTCAATGGGAGGAGGATTTTAATTGTCAATTATTGTAGCCACGACTTTTAAGTGGTGGACAAGAATACCCTAAGAAATTAGGGTTTTAACCCCAGATGTAGTTTTATCTGTGGCTAAAGCCAAAAATCGTCGTATTACTATCCACGACATAAATGTCGTGGCAATTACTGAATTAATAAAATCTTAGAAAGCACAAGTGGATCTTCAAGTTTTAACAAATAGTCTTAAATACATTAAACCTGAAATTGCAATTACAATAGTAATTGTTTTGATTGTCACAGTTGATTTGATCTGGCAAAAGAAAAAAACTCTTCTCCCCTGGATTTCACTCGCAGGTTTAATTGTAACAGCTATTTATGTTATTGAACAGTTTGATATGAATGCTTCAGCATTTACAGCAAATGGCACTATGGGAATGCTAACTGCTGATCCATTCGGAGCCTTCTTTAAGATAATTGTTATTCTTGCATCAGTTATAATCGTATTCTTCTCTCTTACCTCAAATGAAATAAAAAATGTTTTTGACAGGCATGGCGAATATTACACACTTATCTTCGGAATGATACTCGGAATGTTCTTTATGATCTCTGCTTCCGATCTTATACTCATCTACGTTTCTCTGGAGCTTGTTTCATTATCCTCATATATACTTGCAGGATTTACAAAACAATCTTTAAGAAACAGCGAAGCATCACTTAAATATGTTATTTACGGCGGAGTCTCAAGCGGCATAATGCTCTTCGGTATTTCAATTATTTATGGAATGACAGGCACAACAAATCTTTATATGCTCAACTCATTCTTTCAGTCACCGCAGTTCAGCGGATTTGTTTTCTGGCTTGCCTGCATTTTAATTTTTGCAGGAATAGGATTTAAGATCTCAGCCGCACCTTTCCACTTCTGGACACCCGATGTTTACGAGGGCGCTCCAATTACAATTACAGCTTATTTATCTATTGCAAGTAAAGCCGCAGGTTTCGCACTGTTGATTAGGTTCATCAAAGTTACATTCATAGAATCAGTAGATGTTTCCGGTCACTGGCAGCTTCTTAGTTTAATTGATTGGAAAAGCTTCCTCATTCTTATCTCGATACTGACGATGACACTCGGCAACTTTGCTGCACTCTGGCAGAGCAATATGAAAAGGCTTCTTGCATACTCGAGTATTGCACACGCAGGTTATTTACTTCTTGGTCTCGCTGTTTTATCTGACCAGGGACTAGTTGCAATACTTATTTACTTTGCTGTTTATGCTTTTATGAATCTCGGAGCTTTCTTTGTCATTATGCTTATTGCCAATAAGATTGGAAGCGAGGAGATTGAAGATTACAAAGGACTTGGCTACTCTATGCCTCTTCTTTCATTTTCAATTGCTGTTTTTCTTATTTCGCTTACCGGCATACCGCCGACAGCAGGCTTTATTGCAAAGCTTTACCTCTTTATTGCTCTTGTAGATGCCAATATGATTGCAGTTGCTGTTATTGCACTCCTCAACACAGTTGTCTCACTCTACTATTACATAAAAGTTTTAAAGAATATGTATTTTGTAAGACCAGAGAAAGAGATGCCGGCTATATCAGTCTCCCCTGCTGCATTTGCAATGCTTATGGTTTTACTTATCCCAATACTTGTCTTTGGAGTTTACTTTACTCCCCTTGTTAACTTTGCAAAAAACTCAATAGCATTGATGGGATTTTAGCTCCTCCGTCATCCGGGTTTTAGGTATTAGGTATAAAGGAATATGGTATAAGTATTTTTCCCTATACCTCTATACCTTATTCCCTTATACCCTAAACCCTTGTTTCTCTCTCTCAAAAAATTTAAGTTAATATTGCGATCCAATCAGTGGCTTCCTAAAAAGATATGAAAGATAAGTTGATAGTTATAAAAAATGAGTTTAGTTTTATGCTTAAGAAAAGCTTGCAAAACAATTATAAAAGGATTAAGTAAAATGACTTTAAAGAAAACAAAAACACACATTCAAATAAGCCGTAATGCCTGGGAGAAGATGAAAAAGAATCCTGCATTAGCAGAAGCAATTGAATTACTCGAAGATATATCCGATCTTGAGGAAGCAAAGAAAGTTCGCGGCAAAAGTATTACTATAGAACAATACCTAAAAAAACGTGGCTTATAAAGTTCTCATCAAACCATCTGCCTCAAAAAACCTGGATGCTTTACCTGATAAAGAAGTAAAAAAAATATTATATCATATCTCTCAATTAAAAGAAGAACCACGCCCGGTTGGTGTTCAAAAACTTACTAATGTTGAAGGATATCGGATTCGTTCGGGCTATTATCGTATTCTGTATGAAATAGATGAAAAATCGAAAACAGTTTTAATTTACCGAGTAAAAAATAGAAAAGACGTTTATAAAAAGTAGTTTCTCAATGCCCAAACACTCCACCAAAGACCTTAAAAAATTTCTCAAACCATTTCCCAAAGAAGTGCAGGCGTTAGTTGATAATTATAAAAAATGAGTTTAGTTTTATCATAAGAAATATGCTTAGCAAATACAATGGCTGACATAAATAGACTAATAGAAGAATTAAACAGCGAACTCAAAAAGCTCTTCCCGGATTATAAAGACGTTTACTTTCACGGTTCAAGATTTAAAGAAAAAATACAGGATGATTCCGATTACGACCTTGTTTTTATCTTTGATAGAGAAATAGACTGGAAATTTGAAGAAGAAATCTGGAGAATCATTGTTTAACAAAATTATCTGTCTTTATCCTATAGAGATAAATCTCTGATGATCTTATAACATGGGCAGCTTTCTGAGGACCAAAAGGCGGAGAGGGTTAATTTTCTTTCCTTTGCATCTCTTTCATATTTTACATAATTTTATACCCGACTAATTAAGTCTTATTTAATGTTAAGATTATCCAAAAAATCCGAATATGCTTTAATGGCTGTAAAATATATAGCTTTACAGCAGGAAAAAAATTGTGTTACTGCAAGGGAAATTGCTGAGAATTATAATCTCCCT
>JAUSIA010000187.1 GCA_030648225.1 Ignavibacteria bacterium
TTAGTTTGGCTATCGCATCATAGTCTTCATCTTCCAAAAATTCAAAAATTTTACCGATATATTTTTTACTGATATAAACAGAGCCATTATCATAAGCTTTAATAAAAGCTTTGTACGATCTTATAAAGTTGTTCAATGAATTTTTAAATGCAAAGAAACTGCTTTCAAGCCGTTTGATTAAAAGGATCTTCATAAGACTTTTTAAATTTTCTTGAGAAAGTCTTTGAATTTGTGTTAGCTCATTTTCTTTGCGTAAGTATAACAGTGGTGAATATCTTGAATATGAAAAAGCCTTATTAGTTAAAGCTTTAATTGTATAATCGAATGCATGATTAATATTATCATCAAACTGGTATAAAATAGGTTTTGGATCTTCAACATCAGGGAATTTAAGTTTTTGTTTTTTTAAATCTTCACTAAAGTAATTAGTGACTTCGCTTCTGGTTCTTCGAACCATTAGATATTTAAGGATTTTATCACGAATCTGTTTTGCATTGTCTCTGACAATTTCTAAATATTCATCCCTGTTAGTTTGTCTATCAAGTCCTTTTAATCTGCTTATTAAAGCTTTAAAGAAAGCTTCGAGGTTTTTAACATTTGGGATTGTATAGTTTCTACCACTCTGAAACAATTTAATCTGGCTTAAAATATCTGATGGAGTATTATTAAGCGGAGTTGCTGAAACAAGAATAACTCTTTTACCTCTGCAGATTTGAGCAAGAAGTTCATAAGTAATATTTGATTCGGAACGGAAACGATGGGCTTCATCAATAAAAACATTTTTGTATTTATCTGTACCTTTCCTGATTATTTTATCAAGTTTGCCAATGGATTCATAATCAGCAGCAATCTTGAAATCAGAAAAGATATTTTTCCACGACCCGGGATTTTCTTCATCTAATAAAACAGGCGGGGCAATAACCAGATTATAACCGTCTAGTTCGTTTGCAAGCAATGCAGAAATAAAAGTTTTTCCGAGACCTACTACATCAGAGATAAACACTCCGCCATAAGCCTCAAGTTTGGCTTTTGCATCTTTTACTGCTTCAGCCTGGTATTCTAATTCTCTGAAATTAATTGGTGTATATCTTTTGGAAAGTTTCTCTTTGTCAACACTAATCTTTTCTTTGAAGTATTCATAAAGAAATTTTAGATAAAGCTCATAAGGTGTAATTATATCATTTATCCAGGTTTTTGTGTGAACTGTTTCTATATAATCTTTTGAAATATCAACAGCATCTTTCCAAAGTTCTTCAAACTTTCCTAGAGCAAATTTTACATCAGCAGAGTTTTTTAATTCAACATTGAATTCACGATTAGCTAACAAACCGGGTTCAGAAAAATTACTTGAGCCGGTTATTACTCTGCCATAATCTCTGTCATTTTCACTAAAACGAATGACATAAACTTTTGCGTGAAGATCTTTTGAAGGATAAGCTCTGATTTCAAGTTTGCCAGATTGAAGAAATTCAATAAACTTTTTAACACCAAGTTCAACATCAAAAGAATCTTCTGATTTTTCCAATTCATTAACGACTGCGGAAGAAAAGCTAATACGAGTGTTTTGATTGGTTTCAAAATCAATAGTAGTTTGCTTGGATTCTTCAATTATTTCATAAGATTTTTTATCAATGTTAAGACCCACTAAAATTCTTATTTTATCAATAGATTCAAAAGATTCATAAAGGCGAAAGAAACCGCTGGTACGAAAGTAACCAACTAATATGTCGAAATGCTTGGTGTCTTTAAGAGTTTTTAGAAAACGATCTAAAAGAGTCGAGCCGGGTTCATTGGTAAAGAAAGTGAGATCTGATTGCATTGCGTAAAATGGTTAAATATATTGAAAGTTAAAGTTTATCATTTTACCCAATAAAAGCTAAACTTAACCTAAAAAAACCCGCTGATTTTTACAAGAAATTAGTATTTTTATAAATTAAATTAATCCCAAAATTCAATATATTTTAATCCAAAGCTCAAATGGAATCAAAATTATTTAAAACCCTCAGCAATCTTAAGCAACATTCTGTTTATACTTACCTTCTCCTTAACATAAAGCGGGCGCTCACGGATTTTTCATTGCTTTAAGTTTAAGCTCAAGCTGATATGCTTCTGGTTTTGAATTGCATTGGTAAGAAATGATAAGTTTCCAGGGACCTTTATTTTTAGTGAATTTGCTCCTGTTGCTATTATGTCTTATAAGTCTATCATTGAGGTTTGAAGTATGCCCGATATAGTAAAGACTTAAGGATTCAGAATTGATGATGTAAACATAGTACTTGATCATAAATAAAGAAACCTCCTAATAATAGAGAGGCTTAAATTTTTTGTGGGCGCTCACGGATTCGAACCGCGGACCCTCTGCTTGTAAGGCAGATGCTCTGAACCAGCTGAGCTAAGCGCCCAAAAAATCATTTTTAAGAATCTATACTTTCTGCTTGTAAGGCAGATGCTCTGAACTCCGCCAGAGGCGGACAGGCACCTGAGCTAAGCGCCCAAAAAATCATTTTTAAGAATCTATACTTTCTGCTTGTAAGGCAGATGCTCTGAACTCCGCCAGAGGCGGACAGACACCTGAACTAATCGCCAGGATTTTAGGTCGAAATATCTGAATATTTTTTTAAAGAACAAAAATCTGAGAGCGGGCGACGGGGCTCGAACCCGCGGCATCCAGCTTGGGAAGCTGACACTCTACCAACTGAGTTACGCCCGCTTGTAAGGTATAGGGTATAAAGGTATAAGGTATAAATTTTAATCTTCCTTATACCCTATACCTTTATACCTTTTAAATTGAGAAAGCGTTCTTAATCAACTCTTCCTGCTGCTGGTTAGATATCTTTGCTGAACCAACTGCGGGGCTTGCACTTTCAGGTCTGCCCGCATAATAAATTTTTTGTTCAGGAAGAGAATTCTCTTGCAGTCTGTGCCATAAGAAATTCCATGCACCCATATTCTTTGGTTCTTCCTGAACCCAGATTACTTTTTTAGCTTCAGAGTATGATTGAATAATATCTTTTACTTTATTCTCTTTATAAGGATAAAATTGTTCAACTCTTACTATTGCTGTATCTTTTATTTTATTATC
>JAUSIA010000188.1 GCA_030648225.1 Ignavibacteria bacterium
TATAAGTTGTATCGTCGAATCCCCGGCCAAAAATTAATGGATCACCGGCATCATAGGATTCTGCATTAGTTTTCCACCAGAGTGAAACCAGGCTATTACCAGCATATGCACTAAACTCCGGTGTCGGTGGAGGAGGAGTTATATTAAAATCAAGATCATAGGCAATCTGTGCAGCAAGGTCTTTTCTTTTCAATTCAGTTACACTATTTTTATTGTTACTTCCCCTTGCAATCAATAAACCTACAACTACTTCCTGCGTGTCACGGGGTGCCATATCAAATGGACCTGAAGCCATAACATGTCTTCTATCTCCAGAAGGAGGTCCACTTGGCCAGCCATCACCTTCATACCAGCCGGTTCCGGTTTCAGGATCACCAGTTAGGACAAAAATAGTCGGCTGACCAGTATGAGGATTAACGAAATCTGTTCCATCCCATACTTTACCCTGCAAATAGTTATAAAATTCAATAGAGCCTTGAGGAACGCCCTGTTGAGGATCTCTCCACGGAAAGGTAGCAGTGTTTATATATAGAGCAAATGAAGTCATTCCTAGATTCCTATAACCGTGACGCCAGGTACCGAGAAATTTTGCACTATCAGTTGTTCCAGCTTCAACAATAGGACCTTGGAAAAAGTCATATCCCATTGCGGGTGGTGGCGTTCCGTAAGTGTTTCCCGAACCACCACCGTCATCATTGTCACCATTCCAGGTAAAACCTAAACTTAATGAAGTATCACATCCTGTGAAATCATCATTAGCATCTCCCAAATCGGTATCTGACCAATATGCGACAATCATGTCTTTCAGAAGATTCTGACCTTTATTAATAATGACATATTTTTTGAATACCATATCACCAAGGTCACCAGTTCTGTTAAACGCAAAAATTGTTGTTTGAAACTCTAAGCCCATCGGCAGGGTACCATATGTAAATGTAGATCTTGTAGGATCCATATCGTTTGCAACGTACCACAATACCTCATCACCTACAAATTTAGGCAAGTCTACACCCGGAGTTGGTTGTCCATCGCCATCTACATCTTCGTATGGAGCCCCGTCTTCAATCGGCCATTCTTCATAATCTTGTTGTAAAGCATCTTTTTCAGGTCCTGGGGGTAAATTCTCCCATCCTTTTTTTATTTTATAAATCCTATACCTGGAATCAGTAGGATCATCAGCCTCACCATTATCTAATATTTTACCTGCTTGAAGTCCCTGTCTATGAGTATTACCATTAACCCGAATTTCACGACCTATTTTTGCGCCAAATATTAATCCATCTTGAAAAACAGCAGACTTGATTGCATTTAATCCGCCGGGCCAATAAAATCCATTTGCATTAGTTCTTGGATCGTGAGAACAATCACCGTTATTTGAAGCCCACATTAGAACCTGATTAGCTGCTATATACTGAAATACATCGTTAGTGTTAACCTTTTTAATTTTATCCTTATCACCCCCTTCTCCTTTAAAGCCCATTGTCAGGGATATAACTATTCCAAGTAATAATGAAACTGGAATAATAAATTTTCTCTTCATTGTATTCTCCTATATGAATTTCTGAGTCCCAAGTTTAGTAGTTTAATTTAACTCCGAGCCTAAACTGTCTTGGGGGTCCAAAGTTTGCAGAATCATATATTGAAGCTTTATAAAGATCAATATAGTTTTGTGCCTGTTCTTCTCCGTAGGTACTGCGTATATTTTCTACAGTTTGTGAGCCTTGGGGGCTTGTTAACCACCCATCATCATATGCATCATTTGATACATTGAAAACCTGTATAACATTCTGAGTATTCAAAACATTAATAACCCATAAGTAGATATTAAAGGAGAGACCACCAATATTAAATGATTTATCTACTTTTGCATCAAGGTTGAATGTCCAGGGAGTAGTTGATGCATTCAATGATTCTATGGGAAACCTTCTGTTTCCAAAACTGTTATCATCCCACCTTGTATAATTAAAACCACTATTAAATGAGAAAAATAAATCCACTCCGGAATTTTCCAATAATTTACCACCTAAAACTGTTGGACCATCATCCTCTGTAAATCTATAGTCTATAAATAAATTCCCTCTGTGCGCCTGGTTAAAATCAAGCGGGGCGATCTGTTGTGGAAAATAAGGTGTGGCTGTTGGTGATTGCCATATTTGTCTAAAACTCGATGAAGGATTTGAACCTGTTCCTAAAGCATCTGAAAATGTATAATTGAATGAAACAGCAATTCTCTCTGTTCTCCTCAAATCAAAGCTTAATTCAATCCCTTTTACAGTAACAAAATCACCATTAACAAAAGCATAGTATTGGTTGTGGCTGGCGGTTGCTTCAGCAAAAACTGAACGTATTTGAATTTGGTCCTTAATATCTTTATAAAAAGCTGTTATGTTAAATGCAAACACATCGCCTATTTGTTGTTTGAAACCGATTTCGTATTGAGTTGTTCGTTCAGGTTTTAATCCAAAACCTACAGGATTTTGAATTGCAAAGCCTCCTTTTATGTTATCGGAAATAACATTATATCCCTGATAAACATCCCGTAGACGTGATTGTTGAATAAATTTTCCATATTGAGCATGAAAAACTGTTTTATCGGTAACAGGAAATGAAAATCCTAACCTAGGACTTACATAAACAAAAGGATCAACATCTTTTAATGTTGAAGGATCAATGAGATTCCCTTCGAGAAAACTAATATTATGCGGGTTTATAAATTCCTCACTATCAGTATCAATGTAATCTAATCTAACACCTGCATTAAGAACAAGATCGCTAAATTCCATCTTATCCTGTATATAATAAGCAGCAAAAACAGGATGTTTAGGTGCCTCCAACCCATTACCATCATATATGTTTCCAAATACATCATAACCATAATTATCTAATCTATTATACATTTCTGTATAATCACCATCAGGTATAGATCTGCTTAATGTCGCTATACTAACGGGGGCTAATGCATATCTTCTGATTGTATAATATTTATAATCGCCGCCTGTTTTTAATTCATGATGGTTTCCTAACTGATAGAAAAGATTTACAACCCCACCCCAATACCTGGATCTGTTTTTTATATATTGATTGTAAGGAATAACTTGCCTTGTAAAATTAATATTAAAGGCTGTTAAACTAAGTGGATTTTGTCCAAACCCTCTTAAAGTTGTACCAACACCTGCATTTGCTATTGAATCCCCATATGAAATAATATCGTGCTTAAAAATAGGATCCATATCCACATTATAATCATCAAAAAAACTTACTATCAAATCATAGAAAGCATTGTTAGATAAAACATGAGTTGTTTTAAGACTTGCAGTAATTGTCTGACCTTCATTTAAGCCTGCTCTTTCTGCAGTTCGGTAGGTTAGAATTCCGCGGCCGTTTCTATTTTCAAACTGATTAAAACTACCACTCAGTTTAATTGAAAAAGGATTAGCGTCCCATGTTAAATTTCCCTGCAATTGATATGTATTGCTTGCCTGGTTAACACGGTATCCATCAGGATAAAAAACATCAAATGTATCTCTTGGTGCCGAAGGATCATATACGTCTTTGACATCAATACCTTTATAAAAACCAATTGGAGATCGGTTAAAAATATTGCTTCCACCAATATAAAATCTTAAGTCTTTATACGATGGAAAAATTGGACCGCTAACTGTAGCTACATATTCACTATAGCCAAATAAATAAGTGCCCAGAAATTTTTCTCCTACTTTCCCGGTAAAATTATCAGTAATTGCTTCTATGCCAAATTTGTAATTTTCATTACCGGTCTTTGTTGCGATTGAAATAATTCCTGAATTTGCTCCGCCAAATTCTGCAGAATAACCACCTGCCTGGAATTGAATTTCCTGAACAGCATTCTGAATACCTAAATTCTGAGCTCCACCAAACACCGGATCATTAACCAGGACACCATCAACATAATATGCAACTGCATCCTGCCTGCCGCCTCTTACATAAAGATTTCCACCCTGTTCAACTATACCGGTTTCAGCACTTACAATATTAGCAACTCCGCGAACAGGAAGATTCTCAATATCTTCCGAACCGATTATACTAATTGAGTTGGTCACATTCTTATTTATAAGTGGCTTAGGGGCTACTATTGTAACTTCATCTAACTGATATTCTGTACTTGCTAAAGCAAAATCTACTTCGATAGTTACATTTATCGAAACGATTATGTTAGATTTTGTTACTTCCTGATAACCGATGTACCTAGCCACAATTGTGTAGACCTTAGGCGGAACATTTATTATCATATATTCTCCATCCACATTAGAAGCAGCACCCAGATTTGTTCCTTCTACTAATATATTAGCTCCGATTAAAGGTTCACCGGTTTGTGCATCTGTAACCTTCCCTACAACCTTTCCCGTTTGGGCTATTGCAGGTAAAACACTTATAAATAGGATAATAAACAGTAAAAATCCTTTTTTCATCTCTCATCTCCATTTATTATTTTTCATAAATTGAACGAATGGGAAGCGATTCAACCTCATTCCGGTATACTGAGAGTACATCCGGATTCCCATATACAAACAGATAATATCTTTTATCAGCGGCATAATATGAAGAATCGGAGACTATCATTGAATCTTGATCACTATTAAGAAAATCAAATTTATAGCTTCCCGGATCAACATTAAGGATATTAAATGACAATCCAAATTTCAACAGTTCATCACCTGGGGCTATATATGTAGCTGTATCAAATACTGCCACCGAATTAGGATCTAACCAATGTGTACCGAAAAGAGTGAGATTAACCGGATTGACTTCCACACCTCCATTATAATAACCAGGGAAAGCGTTTGCAACAATTATGTGAGCTTTACCGGGATCAGGCATTGCATTAAAATAAATTTCTCCTTCCGAGATCTTCATACTTGAAAAAGTGTTATTTTCCAAAATATTGCTATATGTACCTCCGAATACTACAATTTCCCTTTCATAAGAAATTATCTCAATATCAGCATTGAAAATGGTTTCTTGATTTGCATCTTTAATAACAAATTTTCTTTTTCCCGAATTTATATCAAAATAAACGGTAGTTGACGGAATTGTAACATTGTTTAAGCTTCCATCCGGTTGATTATTATCAATAAATATTTGGCTCGAACTGTTTGAAAGATTAACGACTCTCATTACCGAATATGGTCTTCTTGCCGGTGCAATAGTAGGTTCCTCAAGGCATGAATTTAAAATCAATAAGGGTAAAACAAGAAGCAAGAATAATTTAATTTTATATTTTATTTCCATCTCTTCTCCCTAAGTAAGCAATAGAAAAACTCGTATACTAAAAAAATGCTAGCTACTTAAAGTTAAAGTAGCTAGCCCGCTTTATTAAATTATATAAATATATAATTTATTTTAATAACATCATTTTCATTGATGATGAAAAACTACCTGCCTGGATTTTATAAATATATAATCCCGATGCAAGATTAGCTGCATTAAAATCAACTTCATAATTACCACTGTTCATTTCACCATTTACAAGTGTAGCAACCTCTTTACCCAGAACATCATAAACTTTCAGTGTAACAAGAGAATTACGAGGAACTGAGAAATTTATTTTTGTTGTTGGATTAAAAGGATTAGGATAATTCTGAGAAATACTAAATTCCTGTGGTAAAGTACCGCCAACTTCTTTTACATCAACAGGATTAATTGGAACTCCAAACCACAAAAGTGCCTGATATGGAGAATTTGCATTCGTAAACCCTATCCAATTATAATATGGATATGCATTACTAACTGCAGTATTCAAGGCATTGGTCCAATAACCAG
>JAUSIA010000191.1 GCA_030648225.1 Ignavibacteria bacterium
TGTTTATCGGACTTATTCCTTACTTAAAAATTATTGAAACAAAAGAGAGGCTTCTGGATATTAATCGCTCAACCTACCTGATGGCTTTTGTCTTTAGTGCAATTACAATTTACTGGGTAGGAAGCTGGCAGAAAGAAGCAGATACATTCCTGATGATATCGGGCATATTACTTTTCTTTGTCAACCCGGCACATTTGTTAATTTTTTCTACCTTATACTACTTCACAAAGAAATTATTTAAAAAAAATATTGCACTGTATGTTTTTCCTCTTTTCTGGGTCACTTATGAATACATCACAATGATAACGGATTTTAGGTTTCCTTGGATAACTCTTGGAAGCGGGCTGGCTTTTATTAATGATTTTATACAGGCTGCGGATATTGTTGGCTCGCTTGGTCTTTCACTTATTGTTATTTATATAAATATATTTTTGTATAAAGCCTATATTCATTATAAAGTCTCAAAGAGAAAATTTTATCTGAATCTTTCCACTGCTATTTTAATTTTTATTATTGTTCTCGTTTATGGTTTTATCAGCAAATCATCTTATAATATGCCGGAGAAAAAAGTCCGGGTGGGACTTGTTCAACCAAACATTAATCCCTGGGATAAATGGTCAACAGGAGATTTAAATTCAATCCTTCAACTTTATCTTGGGCTTTCCAAACAAGCTGTTGAAGATGGAGCCAAACTTCTTATCTGGCCTGAAACAGCAATGCCTGTTTACTTAATGAGTGGAGGACATCAATCAATTGTAGATTCCATATACAGATTTCTTGAGCAAAAAAATGTTTACCTTCTTACAGGAATGCCAGATCTTCAATATCACAGTAAAGATAATCGTCCTGATGATGCAAAGTATAGTGAGAACGGAGATTTTTATTACACAACTTATAATGCAATTATACTTTTGTCTCCCAATTCAAGGGATTTTCAGAGATATGGGAAAACTAAACTTGTTCCTTTCGGTGAGAAAGTACCCTACGCAGATAAAATTCATTTCTTAGGGAGTTTGATTAATTGGGGAGTAGGAATAACAGGATGGAATGTTGGACGGGATACAACTGTTTTCTCAATACCATTTCCGGAAATAAAAAATAATGTAATTACTTATTCTGAAAAAGATTCTCTTCATATAAATGGTCTTGTCTGTTATGAATCCATTTTTCCTGATTTAGTAGCTCAGTTTGTTGATAAAGGTGCAGATCTTATTGCAGTTGTTACAAATGATAGCTGGTATGGAAAATTAAGCGGACCCTATCAGCATAAAGAATATGCTGCTTTGCGTGCTGTTGAAAACAGGCGTAGTGTTGTTAGAGCAGCCAATGGAGGAGTCAGCTGCATAATAAATCCTTTGGGAATTACTGAAGTTGAAAGCGAAATGTTTGTAAAAACTTTTATTGTTGGTGATGTTGTTATTGAAGATGAAGAAACTTTTTTCACAAGTAATCCTCTAATCATCCCGATTCTTTCTTCAGCATTTTCAATATGGATATTGGGGATATTTATTCTAAAAAAAATAAAAACTAAATTTAAGTTATAAATTGAAGTATATAATGATATTTTCTATTTTGGCTCAGAAGAAAATTTAATGGAGATATTTAATGCAAATAGAAGCAAATAAAACGGTTGAGAAATTATATAGAAAATATATGACAGCTTCAAATGAATTTGTTAAAGATTCATTAGAGAGTTTCTTAATTGAAAAGAGACGAAAATATAAAATAGAACTGAATCAGCTGCTTCGTAAGTATAATGCAAATGATGCAAAAGAGCTGGAAAATAAAATTAAAAAGGGAATAGTTGAAGAACACCCGGCTTGGGAAGATCTGATTGAAATTGAAAATCTGATTGAGGAACTCAAAGATATTGAGAGTGACCTTGCCAAGTTATCCTGATATTGCAGAAATTTTATTAAAGAATTATTCCGGTTATATAATTAAGCATCAATACATCCAATCATCAAGCGGTAGAATACAAAAATTAAGATTTGAATTAATTAATAATGCTCTAGTAGATATTTACTATTCAAAATCTTCCGGTAATTATTCATTTCATTACGAGACCGAAACAGAATACTATAGACACGATAATTCTCCTCATCATCCTAATATAAATTCTTTTCCCAAGCACTCACACTATAAAGATTCTGTAGAAGAGAGTAATCTTTCAAAAGATATTTTGCAAGCCGCTAGATTTCTTTAATATTATTAAGGAAAGATTTATTAACAAATGAGTAAGATAATTGATTTAAGAAGTGACACCGTTACCAAACCCTCCGAAGCAATGCGTAAAGCAATGTATGAAGCTGAAGTCGGCGATGATGTTTTTAAAGAAGATCCCACTGTAAATAAACTTGAAGAATACACTGCAGATTTATTTGGTAAGGAAGCTGCTTTGTTTGTATCAAGCGGAGTTATGGGCAACCAGCTTTGCCTTAATGTTCTTACAAATCCTGGTGATGAGGTTATTTGTGAAAGAGATGCTCACATCTTTAATTATGAATCAGGCTCACCTGCCGCTCTAAGTGGTATTCAGCTTCATCCTGTTGATGGAAAGAATGGAGTATTAACTACTGAACAGGTTGAGCCTTTAATACGTCCTTCAAGTGCTTACTATATGCCAAGGACAAAAGTTATTGCTCTCGAGAATACTCATAACCGTGCAAGCGGTGCAGTTTATCCAATAGAAAAAATTATAGAGATGAAGCAGCTTGTTAAAAAGTATAACCTCCTCTTTCATCTCGATGGCGCGAGAATATGGAATGCTTCTGTTGCATCCGGAATTTCAGTTAAAGATTATGCTGTTCATTTTGATTCCATCTCTTGCTGCTTCTCTAAAGGATTAGGCGCGCCTGTAGGTTCTATTATAGCAGGAACAAAGGATTTTATTAAAGAGGCTTACAGAGTTCGTAAAGCCTGGGGCGGGGGAATGAGACAGGCCGGAGTTCTTGCTGCTGCTGGTTTATATGCTCTCAAAAATAATATTGATAGACTTTCCGAAGATCATGAGAAAGCAAAAATTCTTGCAAAAGCAATTAATGAAAATCCTTCTTTGGAAATTGATATTAATTCAGTTCAAACAAATATTCTTATTTTCAAACCTTTAAAGATAAGTGTTGATCAAGCAATAAAACTCTGTAAAGAAAAAGGTTTACTTTTATCTGTCGGAAGGATTGATTCTTTAAGAGCAATTACTCATCTTGATGTGAGTTCTGATGATATTGATAGAGCAATAAAAATATTAGAAGATGTCTTTTCCTGATTTCATTTCTTGAACTTGAACTTGCTCTTGAACTAACGTCTTGGTTTACCTGTTCAAGTTCAAGTGTAAGTTCAAGAAGTTAAAGTAAAAATTAAATTTAATAAGGAAACAAAAATGCGTCGTATTGTCTTCGATATTGAAACCTGTGCATTTCCGTTTAATTCACTTTCTGAAAGTCAGCAGGAATATCTCCTTCGTTATGCAGAAAAAGAAGCTGATGAAAAAGTTAAAGGAATTAAAGTTGATGATGCAATAAGATATACAAGTCTTTATCCTTTCACTGCAAAACTTATTTCAATCGGTATTTATGATGTTGATAAAGAAAAATCCTACATTTATTATGAAAGCGAGCAAACTGATGAATGGATTTCAGAAAAGAACGTTCATTATAAAGGATTGAGCGAACTGGAAATGCTGAATTCTTTCTGGAGAATTATTGAAGTTACTGACCAGGTTATATCTTTTAACGGAAGAAATTTTGATGCCCCTTTCCTAATGATACGTTCTGCAATGAACAAAGTTAAGCCTAGCAAAAATCTTGTTTCAAAAAAGTTCGATTCAGCTTTTCATATTGATCTCCTCGATCAGTTTACTTATTTCGGGTTAACAAGAAAATTTAATCTCGATTTTTACTGCCAGGCTTTTTGTATTGAATCTCCAAAGACAAAAGGCATTTCAGGGATGGAAGTAAAAAATCTTTATGAAGCCGGAAGAATAAAAGATATTGCCGTTTACTGTGCCGATGATATTTATGCAACTTACCAGTTGTACAAAATCTGGAATGAATTTTTGAATGTGTGAAGCTCCCAAGTTCAAGTGTAAGATCAAGTTCAAGGAGTTTTAAGTTACTTGGACTTGATCTTGAACTCTTATTGCTTGCTAAATAAAAATATTTTGCACTTATGTAATAAGATGAGTCAATTCTCATTTTTAAAAACTCAAAGAAGTAATTTTCATTCAGTTTTAGCATTAGAGTTTATTTTACCGCTGGCACAATTTTAGGAAATCCCCTCCTGAGGTAATAATCCAATCTTAATAATAAGGAATGTAAATTATTTTATGTCTACAGCAATTGACCAGCTTGTTAACGGTATTGAGGTTAAAGCAAGAATTACTCCTGAAGTCAAAGAAATTTTAAATCCGGATGCAATACAGTTTATATCTAAATTGCACCAGTTATTTAATCCAAGACGAATTGAATTATTAAATAAAAGGGAAAAACGTCAGCAGGAAATTGATTCGGGCATAATGCCTAATTTCCTTGAAGAAACAAGATCAATAAGAGAAGGCCACTGGATAGTGGCACCACTTCCTGTTGATCTGCTTGACAGGAGAGTTGAAATAACAGGTCCTGTTGAACGCAAAATGATAATCAATGCTCTCAATTCCGGAGCAAATGTTTTTATGGCAGATTTTGAAGATTCAAACTCACCTACATGGAATAATGTTATTGAGGGTCAGATAAATCTTAAAGATGCAGTTGATGGAACAATATCCTATATCAATCCCGAAACCGGAAAATTTTATAAGCTGAATGAAAAAATTGCCACGCTTATGGTAAGACCGAGAGGCTGGCATCTTGAAGAAAAATATTTTTTAATTGAAGAGGAACCTGTCTCAGCATCATTATTTGATTTTGGTCTCTTCTTTTTTCACAACGCACAAAATTTAATTGATAAAGGAACAGGACCATACTTCTATCTTCCAAAGATGGAAAGCCATCTTGAAGCAAGATTATGGAATGATGTTTTTGTTTTTGCACAGCAGGAGCTTGGGATTCCAAATGGAACAATTAAAGCTACCGTTTTAATTGAAACAATACTTGCTGCTTTTGAAATGGACGAGATACTTTATGAATTAAGAGATCATTCAGCAGGATTAAATTGCGGAAGATGGGATTATATTTTCAGCTTCATAAAGAAATTTAAAAATCATCCAATGTTCATTCTACCCGATCGTGCACAGGTAACAATGACTTCTCACTGCATGCATTCATATTCTTTGCTTCTTATAAAGACTTGTCACAAACGAAATGTTCATGCAATGGGAGGAATGGCTGCACAAATTCCTATTAAGGATGATCCCGAAGCAAATGCATTAGCAATGGAAAAAGTAAAGCTTGATAAAGAAAGAGAAGCTAAAGATGGTCACGATGGTACGTGGGTAGCACATCCAGGTTTGGTTTCTGTTGCCAAAGAAATATTTAATGAATATATGCCTGAACCGAACCAAATAAAAAATAAAAGAGAAGATGTAAATGTTTCAGCAGAAGATCTTCTTGCTCTCCCGGTAGGAACAATTACACTTGAAGGTTTAAAGACAAACATTGATGTAGGTATTCAATACATTGAAGCATGGTTAAGAGGAAATGGCTGCGTCCCGATTTATAATCTTATGGAAGACGCAGCTACAGCAGAAATATCAAGAACACAAATCTGGCAGTGGTTAAATAATCCTAACAGTGCACTTGAAGATGGATCAGGAATAACTGATGACCTCTATTCTTCATTGCTTGCAGAACAAATTGAAAAAATCAGGGAGATGGTAGGTGAAGAAAGATTTAACAAAGGTGCATACAGGCTTGCTGCTGAAATCTTCGATTCACTTGTAAGAGAAAAAAAGTTTACCGAGTTCCTGACACTTAAAGCATACGAGTATATCTGAAGAAGTTCAAGTTCAAGTGTAAGTTCAAGTATTTAAAGACTTTTCACTTCTTGAACTTGAACTTACGCTAAGAAGTTTACATACAAATATGTTTAACAATCAGAGAATCGTTATGTCAACAAGAGAAGACCAGATAAAAGACTTATATAATTCCTGGATACTCAATTCACGCTGGAAAAGAATTTACCGTCCATATTCAGCGGAAGATGTAATTAAACTACGCGGTTCAATAAAAATTGAATATACTATTGCCAAACGCGGCGCTCAGAAACTATGGAAACTTCTCAACCAGGAACCTGTGGTTTGCGGTTTAGGTGCATTAACCGGAAACCAGGCAATTGAAGAAGTGCAGGCAGGATTAAAATCAATCTACTGCAGCGGCTGGCAGGTTGCCGGTGATAATAACACTGCTGGTGCAATGTATCCTGATCAAAGTCTTTATCCTGTTGACAGCGTCCCTAATCTTGTAAAAAGAATTAATAATGCTCTTCTTCGTACAGATCAGATATATTGGAGTGAAAATAAAAATGGAGTTGATTGGCTTGTACCTATTATTGCAGATGCCGAAGCCGGTTTTGGTGGAAATTTAAATGCTTATGAATTAATGAAATTTATGATTGAAGCGGGTGCTTCGGGTGTTCATTTTGAAGATCAGCTTTCATCGGCTAAAAAATGTGGTCATCTTGGAGGGAAAGTTTTAGTTCCAACACAGGAGGCAATAAATAAACTTGTTGCTGCCAGGCTTGCTGCTGATGTTCTTGACGTTCCAACTGTTCTTGTTGCAAGAACAGATGCGGATTCTGCAGGTCTGATTACAAGCGATGTTGATCCGCGTGATCAGAAATTTATTACAGGCAAAAGAACTGAAGAAGGATTCTTTGAAGTAAAAGATGGTTTGGAACAGGCTATTGACAGAGGTTTATCTTACGCTCCTTATGCAGATCTTTTGTGGTGTGAGACCTCAACTCCGGATCTTGCGGAAGCAAAAGAATTTGCAGATGCTGTTCATGAAAAATTCCCTGGTAAACTTTTAGCATATAATTGTTCTCCATCTTTCAACTGGAAAAAGAAGCTTGATGATAATCAGATGCTTACTTTCCGTGAGAAGCTTGCAGAAATGGGATATAAGTATCAGTTCATTACACTTGCAGGATGGCACGCATTAAACCTTAGTATGTTTAAGCTTGCACAAGGTTATATGAAAAATGGAATGCTGGCATACTCCAACTTCCAGCAAAAAGAATTTGCTGCAGAAGCAGACGGTTACCGTGCAGTTAAGCATCAGTCTTTTGTTGGTGTTGGATATTATGATTTAGTTCAGAAAATAATTATGCAGGGGAATGGTTCCACTGCAGCACTTGATCAATCAACAGAAGCAGCACAGTTTTAGTAAATGAGTTCCCAATCGCTCTTAATCCTTATTGTCCGAGGGTTATCGTTTTGGTAGGATTAAGAGCACGATTTTTTGGGCAAAAAGTATCGGGTTAAATTAAAACAGCGAGAGGGCAAATCCTGTTTTGATAAGATAAACTTTTGGTTTTAGCTTCTCCTTTCTAAAAAGTTTATCACCCGATATGCCTTTTAATCTGCATAACCTTCCCTTCTCTCACTAAAATTAAATCATTATATTTGTTCATCACTTTTAATAAATCAATAAGCTTTATGCTATCCAAAGAATTAATTTCAGAAATTAAAAAAAGGCTTCTTTCAAAATTCGATATTGAGAAGATTATTCTTTTTGGTTCCCAGGCAAGAGGATCCGCAAACCAAAAAAGTGATGTTGATTTGCTTATTATAATTAATAACGTGAAGAACAGACTTAAGTTAATTGACAAAGTGGATAGTTCACTTGAAGGATTAAAATTAGCTAGAGATATAATTGTATTATCAGAAAAAGAATTTAATTCTGACAAAATGATTCCGGGCACGATAGCTCGTTATGCATATAAAGAAGGCCAAACTTTATATGAAAAATGATAACAAAAATATTTTTAAAAAGGTCTTAAAATGGATTGAATATGCAGATGAAGATTTTCGGGCGGCAGAAATAACTTCTTCGGTTTCAAGTAATATTCCTTATAGAATTATTGCATTTCATTCGCAACAGTGTGCTGAGAAATATTTAAAAGCTTTTCTTGTTTTTCATTCCATAGATTTTCCTTATACACATAATATATCCACACTCATTGAACTTTGTTTACCGATTGTTGATCTTAATAGTGAATTAAAATCAGCGAAAGAATTGAGTAAATATGCTGTTGCTGTCAGATATCCAACCGAGTATCTTATAATAAGTAAAAATGAAGCATTAAGAACAATAAAGATAGCAGCCAAAGTTAAAAATGTAATATTAAATTTACTGAGAAAAGAAGGATTGAATCTGAAAGACAGATGAGATGATTTTAAAAAGTATTCATTCATCTTATTTTTAATAAAAAGAATAATCAATGCAAGAGATATTAACTAAACAAGAACCTGATGTAACTCTACAATCAGCTCTCGAACATGGTTTAACCGAAGAAGAATTTGAAAGAATAAAAAAAATACTTGGAAGAACTCCTACTTTCACTGAACTTGGCATCTTCAGCGTAATGTGGAGTGAGCATTGCAGTTATAAAAATTCAATAGCTCTGTTAAAAACTTTACCAAGGAGCGGCGGCAAACTTTTAGTAGGTGCTGGTGAAGAGAATGCTGGACTTATG
>JAUSIA010000192.1 GCA_030648225.1 Ignavibacteria bacterium
AAAATAAATCTGTTTTTAAAGAGATGCGCCGCCCTGACAGCTCAGCTTTAACTGTAGTTAATCAATATGAAAATGAAAAGCGGATTAACTTGCCTATAAATGTGAAAGTTCAATGTATGCATTGCGATCATCCGGCTTGTGTTTCAGCGTGCATCGTTGGAGCTTTTTCCAAAAAAGAAAATGGCTCCGTTATTTGGGATACAGATAAATGTATTGGCTGCAGGTACTGTATGGTTGCTTGTCCTTTCCAGGTTCCTTCATTTGAATATGATAAAGCTTTAGACCCTGAAATAAGAAAATGCGATTTCTGTTTTGAACGAACTAAAGAAGGTTTACTTCCGGCTTGTGTTGAGATTTGTCCTGTTGAAGCTTTGGCTTATGGACCAAGAAGTGAGTTAATAAAAATTGCAAGAGAAAAAATTAAGAAATATCCAGACAGGTATATTGAACATATCTATGGTGAAAATGAAGTTGGCGGAACTTCCTGGCTTTATTTAGCAGAACAGGATCTGGCAAAAACAAAAGCTCTGCCTAATCTAAGTACTAAAACAGCACCGGGTGTTTCAGAATCAATTCAGCATGGAATATTTGCCTACTTCGTTCCTCCTGCTTCTTTGTATGCTTTGCTTGCAGGAATTATGTGGCTGAATAAAAAGAAGAAAGAAAGTAGTGAGGGAGAATAAGATGTCTGAATATTTAAAACCTGTTCCAATCCAAAAAAAGTTCTTTACTCCCGGCGTAATTGTTTTATGCATAATTGCACTTAACGGTTTAGTATTTCTAGCTGCAAGATTTTTATTCGGTATTGGCTCAGTTACAAATTTAAATAATCAATATCCATGGGGAATATGGATAGGAATTGATGTTGCTGCGGGTGTTGCTCTTGCCGCAGGTGGATTTACTTCTGCTGCACTTGGACACATAATGTATCGCGAACCTTTTCATTCTATTGTTAGGCCTGCATTACTAACTGCAATGCTCGGTTATACATTTGTTGCAATCGGAGTTACTGTTGATATAGGAAGATGGTATTACATCTGGCATCCATTGCTTATGTGGAATGGAAACTCAGCATTGTTTGAAGTCGGCATCTGTGTAATGATGTATGTAACTGTTCTTTACATAGAATTTCTTCCTGTTGTTACAGAAAGATTTATCGGGAAAATAAATCTTAAAGGATTTTTATTCTTCTTAAATAAACCTTTAGAAAAACTTTTAAGAATTTTAGATAAAACTTTAACAAAAACAATTTTCATATTTATTATTCTTGGTGTTGTACTATCAACTCTGCATCAATCTTCATTAGGAACGTTGATGGTAATTGCCGGGGAAAAGATGCATCCTCTCTGGCAAACTCCGGTTCTTCCGCTTCTCTTTTTGCTCTCAGCAATTTCTGTTGGTTTTCCAATGGTGATTTTTGAGTCAATGACGGCATCAAAATCACTTGGTTTAAAAACTGAAATGGAAGTATTAACACCATTAGGATATACAATCGCTCCATTGTTAGGAATTTATTTAGCATTTAAGATCGGCGATATGTTTATTAGAGAAACATTCGTTTATCTAACCGAGCTAAATACAGCAAGCATCATGTTCACAATTGAAGTTGTTGTTGGAATAATTATTCCGTTAAGAATGTTTTTATCTAAAAAAGTTTTGAAAACTCCACCATTGCTTTTTACAGCATCGGTGCTTGTAATATTCGGAGTTTTGCTAAACAGAATTAACAACTTTGTTGTAGCCTATACTCCACCTTATTCATACGGATCATATTTCCCATCAATTGGTGAAATATCGGTAACAGTAAGCTTTGTTGCTTTGTTAGTTCTTCTTTACAGAATTATAGTTTTGAATTTCCCGGTTATTAGTCTGCCGGATAAAAAGTTTGTAATAAAAACAAAATACACTATTAAGGGATAGAAGGTAAGAAATATGAAAAGGGTAATCTGCGGAATAATAATTTTCTCAACCCTTGTTTTTGCTCAAAACAATAGTAAGAATCATTCGTTGCAAAAAATAAACTGCAAGACATGCCATACTTGCGATGTTCCGACTAAACAAAATCCATGTTTGGTTGAGTGCCCAAGAACTGAAATGGTTACTGTACACCAATCTGCTGAACAAGGACCCGATGTAATTAAGATAGATAAACTAACTAATAAATATTTGCCTGTAAGCTTTTCGCATAAAACTCATGCACAAATGTCTGAAATGTCAGGCGGATGTGGTAACTGCCATCATTTTAATACTGTGGGACCAATCTTAGCTTGCTCAGATTGTCATAGTGTCGAAAGGAAAAGAGAAGATGTAAGCAAACCTGATCTGCAGGCTGCTTATCACCGGCAATGCATTGATTGTCATAAAGAATGGAGTCATTCAACAGATTGCAACTCATGTCATTTGCAGAAAGGTTCAACAATTACAAAGAAAGAAACTAAGGGAAAAGATCATCCCAAGATTAATGAACCGGAAAAATTAATTTATGAAACAAACTATAACAAAGGTAAGATCGTTACATTCTTTCATAACGATCACACAAAACTTTTTGGTGCTGATTGCGTAAGTTGCCATCAGAATGATAATTGCACAAGATGCCATGATACTAAGAATGTGCAGACAGTTTTATCAAACATTCCTGAGAAAATTACCAAGTCAGGTTCACAGCATCATCAGCCATGTTTTAAATGCCATGCGAATGATGAATGCAGCAGTTGTCATCTTGATAAGCCAACCGGACCATTTGATCATAAGATAAGTACAGGCTGGGCATTAAACAGATTCCACGAAAAGCTGGAATGTGCAAAATGTCATGGCACAAACAATAAATTTGCTAAGCTCGATAACAGCTGCGTCTCCTGTCATAAAGATTTCGCTGCGGGTTCATTCAAACATGAAATAACAGGATTAAAGCTTGATGAAATTCATATTGATTTAGATTGCAGCGATTGTCATTTAGAAAATAATTTTGTTAATAAACCGGATTGCTCAGGCTGCCATGATGATAAAAGTTATCCAAAGGACAAACCGGGAAGTTTAGTGAAGATTGTAAAGAAATGAAGTTAAACGAAAAGGTCATGCTGAACTTGTCCACGCCTTTGGCGGGATCCTGCCTTGGCGGTGATTTCAGCATCTTCCGAGCATATAGAAAAGACCCTGAAACAAGTTCAGGGTGACAAATACGCTCGATATGGAAATTCGGAATGAATGATTGTGAAAGTGAAAGAAGTAAATGTTTAAGAAAATCGGTTTCAAATTAATTTTAGTTGTTGGTGTAACTGCTGTTATAATTATAGGGATATTTTCCTTCTACAATATTCGTTCGCACAGCAATGCACTTTTAGCTGAAGTTGAAAGACATGCAAACCAATTAAGTGAAACCGTAAAGCACAGCACCCGCTATGATATGCTTCTTAACCAGCGGGACAGAGTTCATACAATTATAAATACAATTGGTGAACAGCCTGGTATCCAGAATGTAAGGGTTCTTAATAAAGTCGGAGAAATTATTTATTCTTCTCACGAAGAAGACATTGGCAAAATGGTTGACAAAAAAGCTGAAAGCTGTTACGCCTGCCACACTGCAAATGAACCGCTTGAAAGATTACCGGTTAAAGACAGAACAAGAATTTTCAAACTTAGTTCAGATTCAGCAAGAGTACTTGGAATAATTACTCCAATTTATAATGAGCAATCCTGCTGGGAAGCTGATTGTCATGCGCATGAAAAGGAGCAAACAGTTTTAGGTGTTCTTGATGTAACAATTTCTTTATCTGATGTTGATGAACAAATCAAGCAGGGAGAAATAGATACCTTAATTTTTGCTTTAAGTGCTGTTGCAGTATTCAGCTTACTGCTTTGGTTTGTTGTTAAGAAGTGGGTTGATAAGCCTGTTAAAGAATTATTAAATGCAACTCATGAAGTTGGAACGGGAAATCTCAATTACACAATAAAAGAAAAAAGTGATGATGAGTTCGGGATGCTTTCCAAATCTTTTAACAATATGACGCAAAAACTTTCCGAAGCAAGAATACAGCTTTTTCAATCTGATAAAATGGCTTCGCTTGGAAGACTTGCTGCAGGTGTTGCGCATGAAATTAATAATCCTTTAACAGGAGTTCTTACTTATA
>JAUSIA010000193.1 GCA_030648225.1 Ignavibacteria bacterium
CAATACACCTATTTTCAGTTTTATTACACCACATATTGAGTTAGGTTATGCCTGGAGATTTCAATCAACACAGAATGAAAACGGTGGTAAGTATGCATTTGGATTTGATTCTGAAACTATACCACTTGGATTTACGTACGCAGGGTTAACTGTTCGACTGAAATATCAATTTATTTTCTTAAATAAAACTATGCATTCACCGGTATTGGAGATCATTTTGCATTAACTCAAAACCGGCAGGTGTACTTCCCTCGTTAAAATTTTGAGACCGGTTTTATATTTTTACTCGTCTGCTATAGGCAGGTAATTATGTTGAAATGAAGAAGATGGTTCTACTTAAATAATTCAGTATTAAGTGTTCGGTACTATAAATGTTTTTTAGTATGAACACACTCAATGAAAATTGGAGGTATAATATGAAAACAATGTTTGCTTTAATCATTTTATGTTTTTTAGTAACAGCGTGCAGCTCGTCGTATGTAGTAACTTCAACTTCATCGTCTGATGAGTCTTCAGTCCTTGAGTTTAATGAATTTGCTGAAGGGAAAGAAGCTGAAATTATCCTGAGAGATTATGTCGTCAATACTGCAACAAATGTTTACCTGTCTGCAGATTCTCTATACTGGTTTAATCCTGAAACAAAACTAAAAACCAGTGTTGTAAAATCTGAGATTAGGGAAGTTATGTTTACAGATATGTGGCTTGGAGGTTTAGAGGGGGCCGGTATAGGGTTCTTATCCGGTGGAGTTCCGGGGCTTCTTTTTGGAGCTACAACGGCTGGGCTTGTTGAAGTTGAGGAAGGTGGATGGATTGTCGCGTGGTCTTTAATTGGTGGAGTTGGTGGTGCTTTAATTGGATTTCCTATTGGACTGATTATCGGTCATACGAATGAATACGAATTTGAAAATAGTCAGCAAATAGAAAATAATAACAAATAGTACAGCTATTTATTGACGACGAGAAAGTTAGTATATTGAGATGAAGAAGATGGTGTTGATGAAATAACATATAATCAATTAAACGACATCATTTTATAATTAATAAAATTAGAGGAGGTATTATGCGTTTTAATATAGGCATTTTTATAATTGCTACCCTGTTTTTACTGACTGGGTGCTATACTTTAAATCAGGTTGGGGCTCCTACAGATGAAGCAATCGAGATTACCAATTCTGAAAAAGCTGTACCTATTAGTCACTTCGTTCGTGATGTAACTGTGAACCATTTCATTTTTGGTTTGGTAAGTCCTGGAGATGCAGAGGTGGAAAAATTAATCTCTCAGGAGATTAAAAAATATGGTGGAACTCGGGCAGTAAATGTTAGGATGAAATACCAGTCAACCTTCTTAAATGGTCTTATAGGAATTATAACGTTTAGTATATATCATCCATATTCTCTGACTATTGAAGGAGATGTTGTTAAGTAACGACATATTAGTGAATAGGTGATTCCTGATTATTATTAAGCAGACCCTTCGCAGGATCAGGAGGAAGCTGGAATTTCGACATCTACTCTGCCGATAATAACCCTGAATCAGCAATCTTTTGTCTTGATGAAAAGTTGCGGATTCAAATTGAAAAACAGTTGGTGCTGATATGATCAACTCCGTTCCAATTATTTTATCGCAGTCTTTGCATTAACGGGTGTTCAGGAAATATGCTTTGGGATTTGATTCTGAAACTATACCACTTGGATTTACGTACGCCGGGCTTACTTTCCGATTAAAATACCAATTCATATTTTTTGATAAAACCCTGCATTCAACAGTGCTGGAAATTATTCTACACTAACTTATGTAAAGTGTTTTTGAATAAAGTGAGGATTACAATGTATACATCATCAATTAAAATGTTTCTTGTGATAACATTTGTAACTCTATTGTTTAAAGACTCTTATAGTTTAAACAAGGACCTCATTAAAGAGGAAAATATTTTTTATTCCATTTCAGATACAACAAGAGGAAGAGAAGAAAAAACAACTAAAACAAGAGTACCAAAAGATAAAAAAGAAAGAGAAAGTAAAGATGAAGATTCAGACGAAGATGATTTTTGGGGAAATTGTTTTTCTACTTGTCTTTTCAACTTCTTCTTTGGCAACGGAGAAACTGAAGAAGAAAAAACTAAAGATGAAATAACCGAAGAGGATACAGCAAGTGTATCTGTTGCAACGCCAACTTTACCAAGCGGAGAAACTGAAGATGAAATAACCGAAGAGGATACAATTAAAGAAGAAGAAAAGAAAAATATAGTGGTGGAGGAAATCAAAACAGAAGAAGATTCAAGCTCATCTGTGTTAATTAGTGAGGTTACAACTACTGAGGAAGCTGAGGAAATCAAAACAGAAGCAGATTCAAGTGCAGTTTTTGGCGGCTTTATAGGATTAAATTTAAATGGGGATGGATTCTTTGGAGATATTGCAGATGAATATAAAGACCCAGGAGTTTTGTTCGGAATAGATGGATTTGCTTTCTATAAAAAGTTTGCATTAAATCTCGGTGTAACTTTTGGATATAACACTGCAGATCCGCAATTTGATTATGAAACTACAAATAGTACCGGCTTTAAGATTGTTGATATACCGAGTAAATCTGAAATGGATTATATATCTTTCAACTTTGGTATCAATTATATAATTACAAATTATAAAAGTTTAAATAAATTCGGGCTTCTCTTGGGGGCAGGAATCAGTTACACAAAAATTAATGAGGAAACAGAACTCACTAGAGAAACGTATCAGCAGGATACATTGATTTCATCTGTTAACACAATTGAAAAGATAACACGTTCTGCAGTCTCACCTCTGGTATCCTCTACTTTTATTGGAAGTTTTAGCACAAAATTATGGTTCAACGTAAATATAAGTTATACATTTATAAATCTTGATCCGCAAAAAAAATTATCAACACCATTAGATTGGAACAAAGTCAACGGACAATTAAAAATTGGTTTTGGAATATGGTACCAGATATTTTAAAAACTTTTCGAAGGTTATGAATATGCGCAAAAAATATATAGTTTCAATTTTAATTCCTGCGTTGCTGATTAATTTATGCGGTTGTTACAGTATGCAATAAATTTCAAATGATGAATTGAGTGAAAAAAATGGAGATGGTGACATCATCATCCATGCAAATGATTCGGACTCGAAGTAAAAAACTTTTCTAATTATAGAGTTCACTAACTTATATCGAAATGATAGAACAAGATGAAGGCTTGATTTTGAAAGAACAATATTTGATATCAAAATAAGATATTGGTATTCATCGTGACAAGTTATTGCGTCTATCCTACTAAATTTGGTATTATATACGCAATAAATTTTATTAATGTGTTATTACAATAGTTATGTGCAATTGCCCTTTCAAAAAAGGAGAACAATAACATGAAATCATCATTTGCTATACTTATCTTCGGCATTGCCCAGATCGGATGCAGCTCATCATACATCATATCCTCTTCTCCGCAGGATGATCGCTTATCGTTCTCCGAATTCAATGCTGCTGCGGAATTCGAGAAAGCGCAGATTGTCTTTCAAGATGATTCAACATTGTACGTCCAAGGAGTCCTGGCTGAGCCCGATTCCACCTCCTGGCTACATCCGACAACAGGTGCGAGAGTCACCGTACCTACATATAAGATCAAGAAGATTGTCCTTACGAATCGGACTCTCGGCGCTCTTGAGGGTGCAGGAATTGGACTCCTATCTGGAGGTGGTGCAGGTTTGTTGACAGCAGCAATTTGGGTTGGATCACCTGAAGACCTAGAGGGGCTGGCTTACATAATCCTCCCCGCAATCGGGGGTGGCGCAGGACTGTTAACAGGAACCATCATAGGTGTGGTAGGTGGCCATACACACGAGTACGAATTCCTGAACGAATTGGAGAAACCCTAGTCAGAACTTACTGAGATAACGGGCAACCGCACATAACATGGTAAAAAACGACGCTCGTTCGATTGGTAAGGCAACGCACATGCTCACGCACGGCTTTGAATATAGGACTCGCTCCACGCCTCACTTAATTGTAAAGAGCGGGGAGTTCGGTGTGGTGTAGTTTTCGGAGACTTTATGTGTAATTGCCCATTCACAATCAATACGGAGTTCGTGATGAAAACATCACAATCTTCTACATAATTCTGACAACCACGTTGCTATATGGTAATATTCAGTTATTTCTTGTTAATGAGTAAACAGATTTAACTCGTACTAATATTTCTTTTGCAAGTACTCAATTGAAACACGCAAAAGAAAAGTGAAAGTTAGTGAAAGTAAACACATAATTAGCAAAAGAAAACATATAACGAGCGAGAGAAAACATAGAGTGAGTAAAAGAAATTATAGAATGAGCTAAAGAAAATGTAGAGTTAACAAAAGAAAACTTATAACGAGCTCCGGAAAACATACAGTTAGTGAGAGAAATCATAGAGTTAGCTAAAGAAAACATACAGCGAACGAGAGAAAACCTTGCAGCCCACGGTTTTAACCGTGGGAAAAAAGGGATAAAAAATGTATAACAACCGTTTCAACGGTTTATAATTTTAAGCTTGTATTTTTTAATGAACAAATCAATTTCTTCCTCATAAGTTATCTTGTTATGGTGCTCT
>JAUSIA010000198.1 GCA_030648225.1 Ignavibacteria bacterium
CAAGAATATAAGCGCCTTTTGTTAACCACTTGTTTGCAGCTTCTTTTAGGTCCGAAGTTTTTGCATCTTCTACAAACTGAAGATTCTTTTTATAGTAATCGGGACTTCCACCATAAACTTCACTCTGTGCAAGGATATCTGATTTACCACCAAAACCGCCAATTCTCTCTATACCTCTAATAAAACCGGCAAGGTGCTGTGTTTTGATTCTGTTAAGCTCATCCTGTGTAGGTCCTTCCTTTAGGAATTTTCCTAACTCCTCATCAATTGCATTTTCAATTTTTCCTAAATCTTCTCCGGGTTTTGCAGTTGCAACTATCTGAAACTGGCTGCCGATTTCACCGCCACTGTAATAACACCAAACATCAGTTGCAATTTGTTCGTCATAAACTAATCTCTTGTACAAACGTGAGGTTTTACCAGAAGCAAGTACATCTGAAACAAGATCGAGATTAGATAATTCCTTTGAACCCCATTCAGGAATATTCCATACTTTATAAATGCGTAATTGCGGAACTCTATCCTGTGCCACTTGTCTTTTTGTTTCTTCCATTGGAGCGATCCACACTTCATGCTTTGTTACAGGAGGACCGGCAGGAATATCACCAAAATATTTTTCAATTTTTTCTTTTATTTCCTGTGTGTTAATATCTCCCGCAATAACAAGAACAGCATTAGCAGCACCATAATAAGTTTTGAACCATTCGTGAATATCATCAAGAGAAGCTGCGTTAAGATCTTCCATTGAGCCTATTGTTGTCCAGGAATATGGATGTCCTTTGGGATATGTATTATTTGTTATAAGCTCTTCACTTAAAGCATAAGGTTCATTTTCTCCAAGTCTTTTTTCATTCTGAACGACGCCTCTCTGCTCATCAAGTTTTTCCTGGGTTACAGCTCCAAGAAAGTGTCCCATCCTGTCTGATTCCATCCATAAAGCAAGATCAAATGCAGATGTAGGTACATTCTGAAAATAGTTTGTTCTGTCATTGTTCGTTGTTCCATTCAGATCGGTAGCACCAACTCTTTCAAGTGCCTGGAAATAATCATCATCAAAATTTTCACTTCCATTGAACATCAGGTGTTCAAATAAATGAGCAAAACCGGTTTTTCCCTGTTTCTCATTCTTTGAGCCGACATGATACCAAACATTAACTGCAACAATCGGAGCTTTATGATCTTCGTGAACAATTAATGTTAAGCCGTTATTAAGAACAAATTTTTGATAAGGAATATTAATATCCGCTATACTTTGTGCAAAGGTTACTGCGGATAAAATGGAAACAAATAAAAGGAGTGTTTTAATTTTCATTTTTACCTCTTTTTTTGAAAACTTTTAAAGTTCATTAAGATCAGGTAAAATATAAAGATTTAATTGATGACCGGACATATAATTTTATAAATGAAAATTATATCGGCAGATAACAATGTCAAATGTAAAATTCCGGTATTAAGATTAGTCTTCTATAGTGAAGCCTACTTTAATAACAACCTGCCAGTGAGATAATTTTTGGTTTTCTATATGACCCCGTGTTTCTACGATTTGAAGCCAGCGCATGTTTCTAATAGTTTTTGATGCCTTTTCAACTGCATTCTTTACTGCTTGTTCAATAGAATCAGGTGAGGTACCAACAAGCTCGTAATCTTATAAACATGATTCATGGAATCTCCTTCATTGTTCAATTGTTAAATTGCTTAATTGTTTTATTTGCTCACTACCAACTCCCCACCACCAACTAACTCTTCTGATAAAGCCCGATAGTATTTCCATCAGGATCAAAGAAAAGTGCATACCAGCCCATTGCAGGTATTACTGTCTTAGCTCTTTTTATTGACCCTCCGAGTTCAACACATTTTTTAAGTGTGTCATCTATACTTTCTGTGTTAATATGAAATACGGTATTATCACCTTTTGCAATTCTATCTGCTTTTCTTATTCCAACCATAATCCCTTTATGATTGTTAAAAAGAAGATAACCGTTACCGAACTGTTTGAAATCCCAGCCAAAGAGTTTGTTGAAAAAATCTTTTGATCTTTCAAGGTTGGTTGTGGGAATTTCAATGTGCGAAATTAGAGGGTTTGCCATTTCAATACTCCAGTCTTAAAAGTATAAATCAGTTTTTGAATTTATGTAAAATTAAGCTTATTCATTTATCATATCAATTTGTTATAAAATTTGTTTTTATTTTTCTTCTATGAATTAATAAAAAAGAATTCACAAAAAATGTTTTAAAAACTTTTTTCTAAAAATGGGATCAAATTAATCTTTTGCTAAAATCCCCCTGTTCTGAAACTCACTCCTGCAACAACAAATAAAACAGAAATAATTGTTACAGGAATAATATGCCAGGCTAATGAAGAAAGATTATTTTCATTCAGCCTGGGAATAATTCTAAATCTCGCATCTGCTGCAAAGATAATTGTTAGCAAAAGAAGTATAAGCTTATATCCAACAAAAGTTGGTATACCTGGAATAAATGAAAACCAGAGTGAAAAATCCGGCAACAAATTATGTGCAAGATAAAGTCCTGTTAAAACCTGTAGTATTAATGCCGGGATGCCTATTTTTTCATAAGGCTGTTCAAAATTTTGTATGATCTCAACGGATTTATTCTTTAATGCTTTTGGTAAAATCAGAATGGATAAAATTAAATGTCCGCCCGTCCATATTGTTGCACCGAGAATGTGGAGTAGTATTATGTATTTATACATTTCGCCGTTTCTTATAGTAATTTTTGTGAGATGTGTAAATATAGTAGGTATAGAGGTATAAAGGTATAAGGTATAGGGTATAGGAGAAACCTTCGGGGTTAGCGCCTTATAAAGCAGAGGACTTTAAACTTCCCTCTCCTTGATGAGACTGTGTGAAAATTGTAAACTAATCTGGTAGCCGCAACTTCCAAGTTGCGGATATTGCTAAAAAACGCAAGCTGAAGCTTGCGGTTACCTCAATATTATTAATATTCACACTGCCTCTGATAAGGAGAGGGACTGAGGTTAATATCTCAGATTTACTCTACTTAATGCGTAACGTGATCAAGTAATTAACTATTTAACCCGTTTAAATTCTATTCTTCTGTTCTTCTGCTTATTTTCAGGAGTATCATTGGGAACAAACGGCTGTTCTTCACCATATCCAACAGCGGTTAACCTGCTGGCATCAATTCCATGATTTACTAACCAGGTTTTTACAGCTTCGGCTCTTAGCTGCGAAAGCCTCTGGTTTGATGAATTGCTGCCGACATCATCTGTATGCCCGCTTATTTCAACCTGGATTTCGGGATAAGTCGTTAATGTTCTTAAAGCTTTCTGCAATGTTTCCTCTGACTCTGGTGTAACTTCTGCTTTGCCAGTCGCAAAGGTTATACCTTCAAGAATAATTGGAACACCAACCTTAACAACATCATCTTCGGGATCAAGAGGATTTGTTTCTCTCCTAATTTCTATTCCATCATCAACTGTTCCTCCATCTGTATCCGGATTAAGAGGATCTGTTTTGTGCTTATTAACTTCTTCCCCATCACTCAAAGTATCACCATCCGAATCAGCTTTCATTGGGTTTGTTTTATATGTATTTACTTCAGAACCATCATTCAAATTATCACCATCGGAATCAGATTTTACCGGATTTGTTTTGTGAGTCATTATTTCTGCTGAATCACTTAAGCCATCATTATCAGTATCAGCTTTTAAAGGATCGGTTTTATGTGTGTTTACTTCTTCGCCATCGGTTAATTTATCTCCATCTGTATCCTGGTTAAGAGGATCAGTCTTATAAGTATTTACTTCAGAACCATCATTCAATCCATCTCCATCAGAATCAGGATTAAGCGGATCAGTACTATATTGATTAACTTCTTCACCATCATTTAATTCATCACCATCAGTATCAGAATTTAATGGATCAGTTCCAAGCTGCTCTTCATCTTTTCTTAACAATCCATCCATATCATTATCATGGTTAGGTTCACCTCCAAAAGTGAGTCCTGCCCCCAAATGAAAATATGCATCACCTGCAGAAACATGTTTGTCATAATAATTCAGGTTTTCTGTAAATGAGTATCCTATACCAAGAACTAACTCAAACATAACAACATCTGCAAGTTCAAATTGAGCTCCTGTACCAACAGAAAATAACCCAGCCCAATCGTCTTCATCAACAGGAAATTCATTTTTAGACAGAGGCTTCTCTTTAACTTTATATTTTAAACCACCGCCGCCTGCATATATAAATGGATTCCATCCCGACTGATCGAAAGGATAAGCAATAAATCTTATTTCAACCGGGATTATTTCAGTTTCATATTTAACATCTAGAAAATCTTTTCCTGCATAAATTCCATATCCCCCACTAAGTTCAAGCTGTAAACCATCAAGCATTCCAAACCTTAGGTAACCTCTGCCAAGGTATGAAAGTTCATAAGAACCTGTTATATCTTCCCGGCTGAATTCATTTGAAGGGTAGAGAATGTTTCCTTGTATACCACCCTGAACTCCTTCTGTAGAGAATTGACTATAAAGTGGAGGGGATAGTAAAAATAAAATAGTTAATAGAAATATGCTTTTGTATAGTTGCTTCATAAAGCTCTCTCCTTAATTTGTTAAATTAGTTCGTGTTCTTTTCATATCAGGATTTGATTTTTTTACTCAAGGATACATGCAGCGATATGAATTTTTTGAAAATGCTGTCCAATAATAAAGGTAAGCAGATTTAATGTCAATAAGTTGAGGGTGATTTACAGTGGTAGTTTAAATAATTCAGGTTGAAATAATAAATGAGCCTTAGGAACTCATTGTTGCCTGAATAATTTTTATTTCAGGCAAAGCACTTATACTCTTGAAATATTTTATTGCTTCATCAAAATAAGTTTTGCTCTCTTTCCCATTTCCCATTTCTTTGAACAGAAGCCCAAGCTCAAAATTAGTTTCAGCATAGTTAAGTTTATTACGAAATTCTTTATTAATTCTTAAGCTTGTAAGTAAATAATTTTCTGAAGTTTCATAATTAGATTTGTTTCTTTGTATAATGCCTTTAATCTTATAAATATCCGCAATTGAGAGTTTGTCATTAGTCTTGTAACAAATGTCCATTGCCTTATCTGCAAAAGCTTCTGCTAAAGAAAAATCTTTCTTTAAAGTATAAAGATATGCTTTGCTAACGTAGGTAATACCAAGGGTTGTAAGAGAACCAGCTTGCAGAGATACTGAAATGCTCTGATCAAAATTATTTAAAGATAGCTCATATTTATTAAGCTTAAGATAAGTCATTCCTATATTATGCTTAATCTCAGCAATTCTTTTAAGATTATTCAGCTTCTGAAAATTAAGCAAAGCTCTTTGGTAATAAGAGAGAGCAAGATCATAATTCCCCTGTATATTATTTATTATGCCGAGGTTAATTTCAATTTTACCTTTAAGAGAGATATCCTGTTTATTTTCAATTAATGAAAGGCTGTTTTCAAAATATTTCTTTGCTTTTTTAAGATCTCCTGTTTCACCATAAATAGTACCGAGAAGATTCTCACATTTAGCTTTTCCGTAAGAATCTTTTTGTTTATCGAAAAGCTCTCCTGCCTTCTTAATATTGTTGAAGCTTAACTGCCAGTGAGCCTGCCTGCTGTTCATTTCTCCAAGTGAGAGATAAGCATTTGCAGTGATATTCAGATATTCTTTTTTATCTTTTGTCTCGAAAAGAAGTTTTTCATTTATATCAATTGCTAAAGAAAATTCTCCCGCAGTAATTGCCATCCCGCCAAGTGAAAGAAGGAGTTCAAGGAATTTATTTCTGTTGAGTTTTGATTCTGCGAAGGTTATAAGAAGATCTGTTTCTACTCTTAAACGAGGATCTTCCTGCAGGTTAAGTTCAACCTGCTGTTTACTTTTCTTACCAGTTATTTGTTTTGCAGTATCACCGAAATCACTGAGATACTTTTTTGTAAACTCATTAACTTCCTGGCTGCTGAAGTAAATTTTCAGAATATCTTTTAAGAGATTATTTTTTTTCTGTTCAAGTGTGCTCATTATAATAATTTTTTTCTTTCTTGTTAATAGATAATTTTACACTTAAACTTGCCTTAAATTCATATCTTAGTTTTATCAAAAATCATACTAAGCATCGTTTATAAATTATCGTGAAAATCCGTATCTTGAAAAGTGTTCTATTTTAGCTTTCCGAACACCTAAAAGTCCTGTTAAAAGATTTATATCTATTCCTTCATACTTACAAGGTTTAACTGTTCCATCATCTCCTATGTAAGCGAAAAAAACATTATCCTGGTTGAATAAGAGAGCAGCTAAATCAACACCTACATAAAGAAGATCCAGAGTTAGAGGTACATCAAACTCCATTGCAGGCTGGCATATAATTCCCGGTGTTTGATAATCTGCAGTAAGTGTAATATCCTTTGTACCTTCAAAAGCTGCGGGTGGAATTGTTAATTTTGCATTACAAGTAATTATTCTTAAATCTAAACCGATGTAGAGCCCGGTTAAATTTATAACTCCACCTGTTTTACCATTAATGATTTTTGTAACAGTTGTAGGGGGATTATCGTTCTCAAATTTTTTCCCTGGTTTTTGCAGACTTGTATTATCCATCTGCACAGTTTCAGGATTATTCAGTATTGAATCTGAACAGCTTACAAGCGTAAAGGTTAAGATTAAAACTGCGAGTATTTTTATTTTGTGTAACATATTCTTTCTTTTTTAGTTTTTAGTTGTTAACGTGAAAAACCATATCTTGAACCGGGGATATCCATAATATTATAATTGATTTATACATCCCGTACTACAAAATCTTTTAGTTTAAGTTCTATTATTCCACTTGGAACATCTACAATTAAAGCTTCGATCTCATCTATATCTCTAACAGTACCATCAGGAAGAAAATCCTGGAATTTTATATCTGAAGGATTAACCCCTGACAAATCAAGCCCTTCAAATTTCAGATAAAACTCTTTAGCAGGCCTTTTTAAAAATTATAGCAGGGGAGAATGTCGCTGCACCGGTTACATCATCAACTGTCATAGTGATGTTATAATTTCCCGTGAAAGTATTTATATCAAGTTTTAACTTGGCAATAACTTTTACTTCACCGTGGGGACCTGCGAAATAATGGTCATCAATTCTTAGTTCTCCGCCATCATTACCTTTTATATATTTTGTTACGGAGAATGTATTTTCAACCGAAAGACTATTTGGTTGAGGTAAAGTAATCAAGCGGCGGTTTGAAACCTCGATACCTTCGGGTTCAATAACCTGGCTGTTTTCATTGCACCCTATCAAAAATAGGAGCGCAGTTGCCAACAGCTTAAAGAATGATTTCATTATGGCTCCTTTTGTTTTCTCCATTGTTAAATTTATTCTTTTCATTTTATTAAC
>JAUSIA010000200.1 GCA_030648225.1 Ignavibacteria bacterium
TTAACCTCAATTCAAAATTTTGCTCTTTCGTATACACTTGCTCTCTCATAAATCTATTATATCAATAGTCCCTAAAAAAAGCCAGTCCTATTTTAAAAGCCGCTCCCTGCCTGGTTAAAAATTTTTACGAAGAAACCCTTACTGATACCCTCCGTACTTTAACAGATATTGAGCCTGATATTGAGTTATCTGAGTTTTCCGAAAGAAAGTTTAAGTCTGTAAAGTAATTTTATTCATTCCCGACATCAACTTTTTATTAATTCAAAGCTTCCCGCACTTAAAACTGAACAATAAGAAATATTTCTATATGAATATATGATGTCTGGTACTAAGAAAAGCTTGATTAAGGCTTGTAGACATACATATGTAGAATTATTGAATAAATACAAAAACAGTATGTATAATATTATTACATCTTATGGATTTTTGGGTAAGTTTGTTTTTCCTGCTTTACTTTGTCCGTATATCAAGCCGAAGACCGGATAAGGCAGCAGATTTTGATTGTATCTCACAGCTATATTCCGCATTGCAGCCATAAACGGAGAAACAAAAAGTATTTAGTACAAAAAGTATTAGCACATTGTTTTTCCTGACATAGAATAATATATAACATATATTACCATTTATGTCATATATAGTTTATGGCATGTTAATATATGGATATATATCCAATACTTGAAGGTATATGTTTATAATTTGAGGAAGTATTGTAGCCCTTATTAAATGATGTTCCATGTTTTCTCTCCTTAATGACTAAAAGAGTTTTCTGGTTTATTTATAACTGAAGATATTTTGTAAATTGTAAATAGGTAAAGCTTTTTTCAGTACAAAAACAATACTGATTATTTATTTTTTCAAATTTTAAACGCTCTACAGCATCTTTTAAAATCATATTGATTGCGCTTTCCCTTCAAGATATTCATCAATAAATCTTACTAAATATTCCATTCCAAAACCATGTAAATCCTCATAGTCCTCATCAAGCAGCTTAAGTACTCCTTCTTTTTCAAAAAGCTCAAATACCTCATCACTTCTCATACCTTTATATTCACTATAAAACTCAATACAAAAGCTTTTAAAAGATAATTTGCTCAAAAATCCTACCTTCTCCCTTCTTCTTTCCTTCTGCCGACTCAAGCTTCATTGAAAGTCTCTAAATTTTACTTTTTTTTACCTCATCAATAAATGCCGGTCTATTTTTAAACTCTATCTGCAAATTATTCAGAACCTGTGTCCATTTATCAGCATCTTTCAGATGTTTCAAAAATATCGATTTAACTTTTTGAAGGTATTTTACAGCTTCTTTGTAGGTTTTTCTATCACCATTTGGAATTCTGCTGTATGCCTTCTTATAGTAATAATCAATGATTTCTTTGGGATAATCTTTTTCCAGCTTTTCTGCAAACGTATCAAAATCGGTATAAGTACAGTAACCCCATTGGTCTTTTGGCGGTGTGCTAATAGTCTTTATGACAGTGTCCTTCATTCCCTTATCAAGGCAAATGTTCATATAATCAAAAATCGACTTATTTTGAGCTTCATTTATAATCTCGGGTTCAATCTTATTCCAATCTCCTTCGGACAAAAAGGTTTTCATCCTTTTATATTCTTCGAAATATTTCTTGTGGTTGTTAATTTTAAAAGATTGGAGCAGCTTTTCTTTTGCTTTTTCATAATCATGATTTTTATAATACTCAAATAGCCTATCCAGTACATATTTTTCATCATTCTTTCTTTTCATTGCCGTTTGAACAATCATTTCAAGACCGTTACTATCCTGAATCTTTGAATAATGTTTAATAAGGTAATCATAAAGATCGATAAGTCTTCCATCTCCATTTTCAATACCCTTTTGTGCCGTTTCAAGTGCCAGTTCTTTTTTTCGTTTGCCGAAATAATATTGAACCAGATCCCAATAATCCATTCCATAATGAAGGTTTTTAAGCCGCTCATCCAGATATTTTGCATCGTCATTGAGATAATTCTTGTAAATACTCATCACAAGTTTCTTTCTCCATTCAGACGGTTTGCCATTAAGTTTTTTAATAAGATATTCCCATTCCTCTTTTTCTTTGCATAATTCAAAAAATAAATCCATCAGACCATCTTCAAATCCTGAATTATCAGCATCATACTCAATAAAAGCCACATTCATGAATTCATACTTTGCTTCAGGTGTAATCTTATCTTCACCTATTAAATCCGTTATCTTTTGAAGCCACTCGCAAGCTTTTTCTTCGTCTTCATCAGATCCTCCGCCATACTGATTAAAGTCTGAAATAATATCCTGCGCATTGTTCCAGTATTCAAATAATAGCTCATCATGAATTTTTTGAGAATTATTGCTTTCCTTCGAATTTGCAGATTTCTTCTGAGTATCACAATTTTCATCAAGCCATTCCAGCATATGCAATCGAGACTGTTCTCCTCTTAGTGCAAGATTCATAATTAAACTTATTAATTCTTTGGGATTTAAACTTTCCAACTTATCTTTAATTGAAAAATCGCTCATACAACCTTATCTCCTTTCTCAGATGAAGCGGACTTATCATGTTGCTTCCGTTGTAACGACTTACTCTTGCGCTCCTCCTGCATTTCCCTGATCCAGACGCTTACAGGAGCTTTCCATTGCTCGCTCTTGTTTGGAATATTTTTAATTAAGCTTTTCGGATTCAAACCAAGCTCTTTTGCAATTTTTATATCTTCATTGTTCAACCTGCATTTCTTTTTGGCTTCCTGCCAAAGTGCATCACTGTATGCCATGTATTATTTACCTCAATCCCTCAGACATGAATCATATCAAAAAGCCAAAAGCTGCCATTCTGAGAAGCAATCAAATCTCATTGTATCTTTCTTGCATTTCTTTCGGAACAGAATTAGTTTTTCTCTCCCCCATTGTACGTCTCCTCATTCAAACTTTCGTACATTTTATCACAAACTACAGTAATTTTGAACCCTTTCAAAACTAATATTTAAAGTCCATCAAAGCTTTTTGAAAATCTTCCAAAGCTGTTCTATGTTATAGCTATACTCACCACTCTCAAGCTTGGAAACCATTGCCTGTCCACATTGTATGGGTTTGTTGCAGTTGGCCATTTATTAATATAATTCTTATATGTCTTTTGCGGCATCATACATCCAATATTAAACGCTGGTTCTGCCTTATGAACAACACTATGATGGCTTCATCTTTCTGATGATATTTACCGGAAGCTGTGGTATACTTTTATTATAAATACTATTTTTATAAGGGGATTTATAAATGATTGTACAAGATATCAGTCAACTAAATACTCTGGCAAAACCCCTTTTTGACCAATATAACATCAGTAAAGCAGCTGTATTTGGCTCATTTGCACATGGGTCTGCAAAGAAGAAAAGCGATATTGATTTATTAATAGCTTTTATTGGAGTTTACGACCTTTTTGATATAATAGGTCTGAAACAAGACCTTGAAGAAGCCTGTGGAAGAAAAGTCGACCTGTTGACATATTCTTCACTTACTGACAATGAATTTTCTAAAATCATTCTTCAGGAGGCAAAAATTATTTATGAAAAAAATTGATCTGATTTTAATACATATAAAGGAAGATTGCTTAGATATTCAAAGTTTTATTAAA
>JAUSIA010000202.1 GCA_030648225.1 Ignavibacteria bacterium
AAATAATTCTTGAAATTCAATTTTAAAGGTATCATTTACTTGAGTAATACTACTTATTATTTTAGAACCAGCAGGTGAGTAAGTTTGTTCAGTATAACAAAATAAAACTACATTACGATTTGTAGGATTAATTTCCTCGATAAGCTTCAGAATAATTTTTGAATCTATTGGTGAAAATGGAACTATAATACTATCAGTAGGAAAATTATTATTTGGATTTGTTAGAAGGTCTTCGTTTTCCTTACATCCTAAGAAAAACAATAGAAAGGTAACAAAAACAAAAAACGATAAATACTTTTTCATTTTATTTAACTCTTAAGCTTTATAACTTATACCCTATACCTCTAAATTATTGATAAGAGGGCAAAATCAGTTATGAGAGAATTCCCTGCATTTGTTTTTAAGGTCTGAAGTTTTTCCTCAAACCATTTTTCACTTAATCCATTTTTAATTGCGGTTTTTCTTAACCAGTCAATTTCTCCTGATACAACCGGGTTGTCTGAATAAGCAAGTCTTAATCCATCAATAAGGAATGATTCTGCTATTTTAACATTGCTGAATTTAATTGGCTCTTCATCTATGTATTTATTGGCAAGTAAACCGTGGACTACTTCCTCATAAAAATCGCTGGCAAAACCAAGCTTTTCTGAAATACCTTTTATAATTTTCTTTTCAGAGTCGGCGAGTTTTTTATCTTTACGTGCGGTGATTAAAAGTCCCTTTAAGTAGTTGCTTTTATCAATAACTTGTATCTGCATGTTAGTCCGGATAATTAATTTGTAGTGACTAAAGTACAAAAATTAATATAAGGTAAAAACGTATTAATTCTTCTTTAATAATATTTATAAATTTTTTAGTGTTATAAATCAATTTTTCAGGACATGAAAAACATTACCAAAACATTTATAGTTTCTTTAATGATTCTGACTGTTTCATTTTCACAGAATATTAATGATTGGCAAACATATTTTGAAAAATCAGGTTACTTAAAAACTCCACGTTATGAAGAAACAATGGAATACTTCGATAGACTTGCTAATCATTCAGAATACTCTGACTTGTTTACATTCGGAGTTTCACCGCAGGGAAGAAATCTGAATTGTCTCATTGTTTCTAAAGATAAAGTATTCACAGTTTGATAACCTGGAGGTATAAAAGTGATTACATGTTCAGATAGTTGCTGCCCATATATAAAAGTAGAGTAGAGAATAAAGGATAAAATGATAATGAATTTTTTCATAGGGTTTCCCCTTTCACAATAAGATTTCTTTACAAACTTAAATTAAGAAATATTTTTAAATTAAATAGCTCTCTTTGGGAGTGTAATATGAGTTTCTATATTTAATTGTCTCATAAAATTCTTGTAAATTATTATTAAGATTGCAACCTTTTTATGGTTATTCTTTCAGATAAACAAAGTGAATAAAATGGATTTCAGAATTGAATCCGACAGCATGGGACAAATTAAAGTTCCCAAAGATAGATATTATGGTGCACAAACTGCCCGATCATTAATGAATTTTAAAATAGGCGGAGACAAATTTCCCCGTGAATTGATTCGTGCATTTGGCATTTTAAAAAAAGCAGCCGCACTAACCAATAAAGAGCTTAAAATACTTCCAGCAGAAAAAGCTGAATTAATTATTCAGGCTGCGGAAGAAGTAATTGAAGGAAAACTTGATGAGCATTTCCCATTAGTTGTTTGGCAAACTGGCAGCGGTACGCAGACAAATATGAATGCGAATGAAGTTATTTCAAACAGGGCGATTGAAATTTCTGGCGGAGTTATGGGAAGTAAAAAGCCTATTCACCCGAATGATGATGTTAATAAAGCTCAGTCATCCAACGATACTTTTCCCACTGCAATGCATATTGCCGCAGTTGAAGAAATTCTCAGAAGACTTATCCCGATGGTTACAAAACTTAGAGATGCAATTGCAAAAAAAACTGAGGAGTTCAAATCAATTATCAAAATAGGAAGAACTCATTTAATGGATGCAACTCCATTAACACTTGGACAGGAATTCTCAGGATACACACAGCAGCTAACAAACGGGCTTGAGAGAATTAATAATGCTCTACCAAGGCTTTATGAACTTGCTTTGGGCGGAACTGCTGTTGGGACAGGATTAAATACTCATCCTGAGTTTGCTGTAAAAGCTGCTAAAAAGATTTCTGAGATAACAGGCAAACCTTATGTTTCTGCAAGAAATAAGTTTGAAGCTCTTGCAGCACATGATGCCTTGGTAGAATTACATGGTGTTCTTAAAACATTAGCTGCATCTTTAATGAGGATAGCAAATGATATTCGCTGGCTTGGTTCAGGACCAAGATGCGGATTAGGTGAAATTCATCTTCCTGAAAATGAACCAGGAAGCTCAATTATGCCGGGGAAAGTTAATCCAACCCAATCTGAAGCAATGACTATGGTTTGTGTTCAGGTTTTTGGAAATGACGTTGCGGTGAACTTTGCAGGCGCAAGCGGAAATTTTGAGCTTAATGTTTTTAAACCGGTTATAATTTTTAATGTCCTTAACTCAATAAGACTTCTTTCTGATGCATGTGAAAGCTTTACAGATAATTGTGTTGCCGGAATAGAAGCAAATGAAATTAATATTAAAAAACATCTTGAAAATTCTCTAATGCTTGTTACTGCATTAAATTCTCATATCGGTTATGATAATGCAGCAAAGGTTGCAAAGAAAGCACACAAAGAGAATAAGACATTGAAGGATGCCGCAATAGAACTTGGCTTATTAACTTCAGAGAAGTTTGATGAGGTTGTAAGACCTGAAAAGATGATCGGACCAAGTTAAGTTCAAGTTCAAGAGCAAGTTCAAGTAAAATATCTAGTTGAAAGGAATTAAGACTAAGTTAGTTATTAAAATGTTTAGAAAAGTTTTTTGATTGTATTTTTATATGCTCATAAATTTTTTACTTGAACTTGAACTTACTCTTGAACTTAGATAACTGGAATGGAATAGCTTCTCTCTTAATTGCTTGTAGTGAATTATTGCTGCTGATTAATCTTCTTATCTTTTCTAAGAAGAATAAAATTAATTATCTTATATATATTATTATTGCTCTTCTTACGGGATACCAGGCTTTTGAGTTTTTCATCTGCGGTGTTGATATTGATTCATCAATGACTGCCTATCTTGCTTTT
>JAUSIA010000204.1 GCA_030648225.1 Ignavibacteria bacterium
CCCACGACTTAAGTCGTGGGTTACACAGGAAAAGATCAAATTATTAACCGTTTTAACGGTTTACCAAACCAAACGGTTAACTTGAGTAAAATAATTTTTACTTACGCAAATATTTCAGCACAGCTTCCGTGCGGGAGTGAACGTGTAGTTTCTTATAGATATTTCTAAGATGTGTACGAATAGTTTTAACACTAAGAAAGAACTTTTCGGCGATTTCTTTGTCTTGATATCCTTTCGCAAGATAGGATAGAATTTCTGTTTCGCGTTCCGATAGATTTTCAGTCTCTTTAGATGATTTACCGATCTGCTGAAATGTTTGAACAACTTTTCTCGCAATCTGATCAGACATAGGAGAACCACCTTCATGCAATTCTTTGATTGCTTCAAGCAATTCTGCCGGTGGTGTTCTCTTAAGAATGTATCCCGTTGCCCCCGCTACAAGAGATTTAAACACCTGCTCATTATCTTCGTAAACAGTAAGCATCATTATTTGAAGATCAGGAGATTTCTCTATGAGGTTTTCAACACACTGTATGCCGGACATTTTGGGAAGTTGAATATCCATAAGCACAACATCAGGTTTCTTGCTAGGAAGATATTTCAATGCATCTTCTGCATTTGAATATGTTGCTACGCAGTGGAATCCATCAGAGCCATCAATCAGCAAGGATAATCCGTCCCGGATTTTATCGTTGTCTTCAACAATTGCAACATTAATATTCATATTAACAAATTACCTTTGAATCCTGCTTTAATCAATACTTAGAATTAAGTAAAAAATCCGTCATACTTTGAAATTGACCCTAATAGTTATGCTGGTTCCATGACCTGATTCAGATTCTATTTTAAATGTTCCTCCAATATTTTCAATCCGCTTCTGCATATTGTTCAGACCATTTCCACTACTAAGTTTTTGATCAATCGAAAATCCTTTCCCATCATCTTTTACACTAATTATCATCTGGCTTTGTAAAAAATTCACACTGACCTGTACTTCACGCGCACAAGAGTGTTTGACAATATTATGCAAAGCTTCCTTTACAACAAGAAACACATTACGTCTAACCTCTGCTGAAAGATGATAAGCAGGTATGTTATCAGGTATTATAAAGTGTAATTGTATACCCACTTTTCGAATATAATCTGCAGTATAAAGCCGCAGGTGCGCAACAAGATTATCAAGAGGATCGTTACGGGGATTAATTGCCTAAATGATCTGCCCGATATTTTCAATAACTTCAGCGGAACGTTCGGAGATATCTCTAAGGTGTGTTTCCGCTTTTTCAGATTTACCCATGTCACGCTTTAAAAGTTCGCTTAGTATAGATATCTCTGAAAGACTCGAGCCCACTTCGTCATGCATATCCTGAGAAATGCGGACACGTTCCTTTTCAATAGCCCGTTCCCGTTCCAAACGCTCTATTTTTTTCTGGAGTTTTCTTTTCTCAACATATCTTAATGTCCCGCCAATTGAGCCTGCAACTGTGACCCAGAAAAATGTCAGGAACCACCATGTTTTCCACCACGGCGGCGTAATAATTATTGAAATTGAAGTTCCGGCTTCATTCCAAACTCCATCATTGTTTGAACCCTTTACCCTGAAAATATATTCACCCGGTTCCAGATTCGGATATGATGCATAATGTCTTGTGCCTGAAAAGATCCAATCTTTATCCAATCCTTCCATCATGTAAGCATATTGATTGTGTTCGGAGCTAACATAGCTAAGAGCAGCAAACTCAAAAGAAATAAAGTTTTCTGTATAAGGAAAATCTATTTTATCAGTGAATTGAACAGGCTCATTGAATTTATGGATCGAGGTTATCACGATTGGAGGTACGAATGAATTATCCTTAATGCTATCAGGGAAAAAATGTGTAAAACCTTCCGGTCCCCCGAAATACATTTCGCCATCATTGGTTCTGCAGCCTACCCACAATTCAAGTTTTATTTCATAATGTTTTACATCTATAGTGACGGGATTAAATTTTGTAATCCCATTCCTTGTACTCATCCAAAGATTTTTATGATCATCCCCCAAAATAGAGATTACACCGTTTAATCCTTTATACTCAGTGAAAAGAGTAAACTTGCCTGTAGAACAATCAAACTTGTTTATTCCATTATTAGCCCCGAACCACATTATGCCCGTTTTGTCTTCATAAATTGACATAATGTGATTACTACTCAGAACTGCCGGCTTTCCCCATTCAGAAATGTAATGAATAATCGTATCCTTTGTTCTATCATAACAGATCAAACCACCATCCCACATTCCAGCCCAAACCAAACCATGAGAATCTTCAAAGACTGTGTTCATTTGAAGGATGTTTGATTTGTGAATTGATGTAAACTGGTTTGTTTTTGTATCAAATAGAAGGAGTTCTCCCAGCCCAGCTCCGATCCATAGAAGACCATTATTACCCTCATACATACAAGTTATACTCTCGTGGAATTCCTTACCGTTAGAATCGAGCACACTGGAAAGATGGTGACCATCGTATTTATAAAGACCGTGTTCTGTACCTATCCACAAAATCTCCTTATGATCTTTTACAACCCATTGTATAGCATCGTGCTTCAAAACATGAGCAAGCGTTTCTTTTATTGGATCAAATCTGTATATCCCATTTTCTGATGCAATTAATATTTTCCCTGATTTTTCTTCCAAAATTGAAATTATATTTCGGAAGAGAGGGCTGCTGGAATTTTTATCATAATTAGTGTAAATGGGAAAGCGCGGTTTTATTCTATTCAGTTTATTCACACCTCCGCCATTTGTACCAATTCAAAGAGTACCAGATCGCTCGCGGAACACGAATCTGATATAGTTATTAGATATGCTTTCAGGATCAAGTTCATCATGTGTATAATGAGAAAATTGATTTAATCTTCTATCGAATGAATTAAGTCCAGCCGAAGCTGTCCCAACCCAAAGAACACCAGATTCATCTTCACAAACAGTTGTAATATTGTTTTCACTAAGACTCTGAGGATTCATCGGATCATTAAAATATTTAATGAAAGTCCCTGCATTTTGATTATAAGCTACCAGACCTCCACTTGTTGCGAGCCAGAGTATACCTGTACGATCTTCATATATATTATTAATGCAATATATTGGATTAAATTCTTTAGCTTGCATTTCCGTATTATGCCAGATATGTATAAACTTTCCCGTCTTTGAGTCAAATTTATCCAGTCCATCGCTCGTACAAAACCACAAAGACCCGGCTCTGTCTTCATAAATGGAATTAACTACATTACTACTGATGCTGCCAGGTTCCGTAATATCGTGGTGAAATTTTATAAAGGTTTCGGTTTTGGGCTCAAACTTATTTAGTCCCTCACCTGTACCTACCCAGATTGTACCGTCCTTATCTTCGTGAATTGTAAGAATCCAGTTACTCCAATCACTTATAGGTTTTTGAGGATTTGGGACATAGTGCTTAAATGTATTTGTGGAAGGATTAAGTTTATCAAGTCCACGGGATGTACCAAACCACATATTACCTGATCTGTCTTCATAGAGGGTCTGCACCCATGCAGAAACTGTAGAATCTCCGGGTTGATGCCTGAACATTGTGAACACATATCCATCATATCTTGCTGCACCATTAACGGTACCGAACCATATATATCCAGTTTTATCCTGATAGATGCAGGGAATCCAAAGAGGAGATGTAACCTCCTTTGGTACCAGATGTTCGAAAACAATTTTTGTTTTTTGGGACAAGCCTTGCACAGATAGAAGCCAGACAGCAGCAATTACTAAGATGAGATTTCGGATTAAATACATAAGTTCAATTTTTATTTGAAAGGAAAAATAATTTCCTTTTGTAAAAAATGTTTTAAAAATTAAAAAGGGATGATTTCTTGAAGGGTCTTTTTAATTAAAAGAAATATAATGAAAAGAAAATAATAAAATCAAAACGATACTCCAAGGTTTAAAATATATTCTACATTTTGATTTTCATCAGTGGCTATTTCAAATCTTAAAATATTATAAGGAAGAAGAAGCAATGAAAAACCAATACCATAGCCTGTATCAAAATTTTTTATGCTCAACGGATTTCCTCTTAAATGAGTTGTACCTGTATCAGCAAATAATTGTGCATAAAGTGCGAGTCTATATGTTAATAGCTCGCGAGGTAATAATGGGATAAAATCTAAAGTAATGTTTATATCTTTTATAATGGGATGAAAAAGCTCTACAGAACCCAGATAATAATTATTCCCTTCTCTTTCCTTACTGAAATGACCTCTTATTCTTTCTTCAAAACCAAGATAAGAAAAATCATAATATGGAATAAGTTTGCCGGCCGTTTGTCTTGTAGTAACCCTCCATTTTGCAGTTAGATCGCCTATCAAATTTCTGTATTCTCTGAAATCAATATTGAAGATACGGTAATCAGTATTATTTAAACCTAATCCTTTAAATTGCATATAAAAAAAGAAGAGCATCCCTTCGCTTGGAAACTGGATGAGATCGCGGGTATCATAACTGTAGCTAAATCCTAGTTTTAATAGTCTGTCTATTCTTTCATTTGAAGCATTTGAACCTTTAAAATATTTAGGAGACTCCACATAGTTAAAACCTATGTCAAAACCTGCCCAGTGGAACAGTCCAAAACGGTTTCCAATTCCGACTTCATTAATTATGTAAGTGTATTCAAAATCGTTACCATAAAGATTTGCTGCGGCTGCACTTCTGTTGGTTATTGTTCTATGTGAAAGATTAACATTAAAGTAAACATTACTTTTATAAATGATGGAAGGTTTAAAATATGAAATTGAAAATGAAGGATCGTATCCTAATGCTGCGCTGCCTGTAAGGGTTTCATTTCTCCCCCTGAAATTTTTTACTAAAATTGAAATACCATAAGAAAATTTATCCCAATCATTATCTTTTATCTGAAAAAAAGGGATAGGATAAATATACCAGCTTTCTTCAATCTCAATATTTAGTATAGTGCTATCAATGTCCTGAAATCTGAAATTGACTTTATTAAAGATACCAAGGCTATATACTCTTTCCTTATTGTATTCAAGAATATGCTGATCAACCGTATCCCCTGGTTCAAATGTAAGTTCTCTTAAGATGATGAAATCTTCTGTTATATCATTACCGAAAATTTTTATTGAATCTAATATGTAATGAGATTGGTTATTTGAATTGTTATTAAAAATCTGGCAGAATGAAGCGGAGGAAAATGATAATCCTATAATAATAAGTAAATACATCTATAAAAATTTTATTTAACTAAAAGATAAACTATGTGAAATTGTGATAGGTTATCAGTAATCAGTGATCAGTGATAAAAACTGATTACTGTTTACCGATTACTGATTACTAATTTTCTTTGCAAAATAAATTTGATTTATTAATCATACCATTTATCATCTTTCCAACTGATTCATATTTATTCAATAAATTATCCAAAATAGTTTTATTTATATAACTACAGTCAAAAGCA
>JAUSIA010000210.1 GCA_030648225.1 Ignavibacteria bacterium
AAAACTACTGTTGTTGACTATATTAGATTAGCATTTGATTTCACCCAGCATAATATAGATTCATTTTATGATGAAAATCTTGATGAATTAATTAATATAGATGATTATATAGAGGGGGAGACTGAATTTGCTAGGGTTGAAAAGATTTTTCATATTTTTAAAAAGCATGGTGAGCAAATCGAAAAAGCAATTGAATGTATACGAAACAGACATGACAAACCTACACAGAAACGATTAAAAAATTCATTTCTGTCAATAATCGCTGATCAAGAATATTTTAAGATGCCAAAGCAAAGATTAGTGGATCAAATTTGTTCTAAACTTAGTAAAGCTATCCCTATTGCTTGTCAGAATAATAGATATCCTCAAGACGAGTTAGCATTCAATAATCTTGTAAGTGCTTTTATTGATGAAGAAAAAGAAGATTATACAAGGGAATTTCCCACAATAAGATTTGCATTAGCTAAGACAGTGCCTGACCACGCTCTAAATGAATATCAATTACTTATAGAATCAAAATACTTAAGAGGAAAAACTACGATGAGTGTAATTACGGATGGAATTGGTGCAGATTTAATTAAATATCCAGTAGAATCTCATAAGTTGTTCATTGTTTATGATCCGGAAAGAAAAATTAATGATGACGAAACTTTTAAACGCGATTTTGAATCAAGAGGGAATTGTACAATATATATTATTAGATAGTGATAAATAATTTATTGAACAAGATCGAGACAATTCTGTAATTTTTATTCTTCACTCTTTCATATTCTTCTGAACCAGCACCTTATCCACTCTTTTGTCATCCATGTCAACAACTTCGAATTTCAAGGCTGTCACGGTCGCACCGTGACATCAAGATGAGCTAAGCCATATAAACTCCACCCATCTCAGTGTTCACTTTAATTACAGAATAAACATTAAAATGACAGTTTAATTCCTATTTTTACTTTTTACTGTTTTGACAATTTTAGATAAAAAGGTTAATCTTGTATAAGAATTTGAAGGAAAGCATGATGAAAACACTAATTACCCTCCCAGCTCATTTTGATGGTAATTCAATTATTCTTGATACACCATTTACATTGCAGCCCGATGATAAATTATTAGTTACAGTTTTACAGTCTAAATCTGAAACTGATGAAAAAAATGACTGGATCACTTCATCCTTATTTCAACTAAATAAAGCATATTCAGAAGATGAGCCTGAATATCCTCTTTCATTAATTAAAGAACCTAACCCTGAATACAAAAAATGAAAGAAGGGGATATTGTTCTTTGCAGCTTTGCAGCAATCGGATGGGAAAACAAAACTTAGACCAGTATTACTTCTCCGCCAACTCCCAGCACCTTACAAAGATTTTCTTGTATGTGGTATCAGTTCTCAACTTCACAAAAAGATTGAGGGCTTCGATGATCTTATTTCAGAGAATGACAATGATTTTAAAAAAAGTGGAATAATTAAAAAATCATTAATTCGTTTAAGCTTTCTTGCGGTTACTTCAGCAAATATAATTGCTGGTACAATTGGCAGAATTTCTGAGCAGCGTCATCAAAAATTACTGCGAAGATTAAGTGATTATCTAGTGAAAAAATAAATACTCAAACTAATTACCACAATTTGATCAAATAAACTCCACCCATCTCAGTGCTCACCTTAATTACGAGGTTCTTATGTTGGAATATTTGTAGTGTGCAAGTTTAATACTTGTCCGTCTTCTATAAATGGATACAAAGATTTCCGACTTAACAGTTAATGAGTTAAAAAATTTAATAACAAAAATTATCCGGGAAGCAATTGAAGACAGTACGACCGTGACAACCTTGATAATAACGATTCACTCATTCAGGATTCCTCTGAACCAGCACTTTATCCACTCTTTTGCCATCCATATCAACAACTTCGAATTGATAATCCCCTGAGATAAACTTATCACCAGCCAGGGGTATCCTGTTTAATTTGTACATAACATAACCACCTAAAGTTGAGTATTCCTCAGGTTGTTCAAATTGCATTCTTAATCTCTCTTTCAATTCATCAATCAGCAAACTTCCATCTATAAGAAGCGAACCATCTTCTCTTTCAAAAATGGGTGTTTCATATTTCTCATATCTATCAGGCAGCTCTCCGAAAATATTTTCTATAAGATCGTGCAGAGTAATCATTCCTTCGGTTGAGCCATATTCATTAATTACTATTGCTATATGAATTTTCGTTTCCCGGAAGCGTTCAAGAATTTTTACAGCAGGTAAATTCTCCGGGATAAACAATGGCTGAACTGCTATATCTTTTAAATTTAATTCCTTTCCTTTTTCAGAATGCCGAAAAAAATCTTTTACCTTAATAATTCCAATTAACTGGTCCAAAGAACCATCACCTAAAGGCAGCCTGGAATAGTTGCTGTTATATACAGCTTCTTTTATTTCCTCCAATGAATCATTTACATCAATCCAGACAATATCCTGCCTGTTAATCATTATAGAATAGGCTTTCCTGTCACCGAAACGGAAAATACTTTTTATCATTTCGGTTTCTTTCTTTTCAAATGTCCCATGCTGGCTTCCCTGTTCAATTAGTATTTTTAATTCTTCTTCAGTAACAGGAGGTTCCTTCTTCGGTTTAATTCTGAAAATGCTCACAACAATTTTAGTTGAAAAGCTTAAAAACCTTATTACAGGAGTTGCAACTCTGGAAAGAACCCACATAACGGGGGCTAAAGCAATTGATATTCCTTCAGGATTATTATATGCCATCGTTTTGGGAACAAGTTCCCCGATTATTAATGAAAGGTATGCTATTAATCCTACTACTACTACATAAGAAATTTCTATAGCATATTCTTTTAATACATTGAATTGTTCAAAGAAAGGAGATATATCTTTTGCCCAGGCAACTCCACCATAAGCCCCGGCAATAATACCGACTAATGTAATTCCGACTTGAACTGTAGATAAAAACTCTTCAGGTTTTTGTAAAAGGAGAAGAGCAGTTTTTGCTCCTTTACTACCTCTGTTTGCTTTCTCCTCAAGCCGTACTTTCTTTGAAGATACCAGAGCAATCTCAGCCATTGCAAAAATTCCGTTCAGAATTACAAGCAATAATATTATCAGGAATTCCATCTGCTTAATCTCGTCAAAAAATTGTCTTGTTATATAGTAAGATTTAAAATAATAAAAATCTTCTTATACAAAAGTTAATTGATGTAAAGAAATGTTATAATGAATAAAGAAAGCTATTTATGGTTTCAATAAAGGCTTTTGGTTTGGCATGCTTATCTTATACCCGGCATTCTTAATTATCTTATGTTCAGCATTTCCCTCGGCTGTCACGGTCGTACCGTGACAGTAGAAAGTGCTAAGGCATATAAACTCCACCCATTTCAGTGTTCACCTTAATTACAGAATGATCATTGTTAATGTAATTTCTTGCACTGGAATATTTATATTGTTCAGGTTTCCACACCAATCCTGCTTCAACGGGATTATTGTGAATATAAAATAATTTCACCCAAAACATCTTCTGGTTTCTTATCACCTCATCATCGAATCTTTTTATCCATAGTTTTCTCTCTTGATCTATAATGGACTTTGCTTCTTCTTTAAATATCTTTTCTAATTCTGTATTCCCTGTTTCTTTTATTATATCGAATATCTGCCAGGCAGTAAATTTCTTAATATCTCTCATTATATCTGAGATAGTTCCATAAGCAGGATTAACTTCAACAATCCAGTGGAAATGTGAAGGCATAATAACATAAGCGAGGATATCAAATTTATACTTTTGCTGGTAATGCTTTATGTTGTTTATAAGAATATCACAGAAGAAATGGTTTCGAAAGATTGGAAGAAATTTTATTACTGTTGTAGTTATGAAAAAGAAATATTCGCCGGTTAAATTATTTCTGCCGCGCAATCCCATCTATAAAAATAAGAAATTATTCTCTGTCACGGTACGACCGTGACAGCCTGTGAAAGAAATGTTATAATGAATCAAGAAAGCTATTTATAGCTTCAATAAACTCTTTCGGTTCTTCAAGATGTGTATTATGCCCGGCATTTTTAATTATCTTATG
>JAUSIA010000218.1 GCA_030648225.1 Ignavibacteria bacterium
TAAGACTTTTTAATAAGCTTGATAAGATCTTAAGAAAAGTTTCAAGAGGAATATGGTTTGACTATGGTTTTACTCGCGATATATGTGAGTGGGCGTTAAAGGTCACCCCAAATACCAGTGATGAATTAAATATTATATCGAAAGGGCTTTCAATTCCAAAAGAAAAATTTAAAATTATTCATAATGGAGTGTCTGACAGGTTCTTAAATGCTGATCCCGGTTTATTTGAAAAAGAATTTGGAATGAAAGATTTTATATTGTGTGTTGGTCATATTGGTCCTGTGAGAAAAAATGTTTTAGCACTGATAAAAGCTTTGAGTAAAATAAATCATCCGGCAGTTTTTATAGGAAAAATAATTCCATCCGCTGAATCCGGACAAGTTCTTAAACTTGCAGCCTATAATAAGAACCTGAAAATAATAGATGCAATGGAGAATAATTCACCAAAGCTTGCTTCTGCATATGCTGCTTGCAATACATTTGTCTTACCATCGTTATATGAAACACCTGGTATTGCAGCACTCGAAGCGGGACTTGCCGGTGCTAAGATTGTAATCACTCCCTATGGAGGTACAAAAGATTACTTTATAGACATGGCAGAGTATGTAAATCCATACTCTGTTGATTCCATAAGAGATGGAATAGAAAAGACTATTAATAAACCAAAAGATGATAATCTGAAAGAGCATATCAAACAAAATTTCTTATGGGATAAGATTGCTGATGAAACTATTAATTTATATAATGAAGTTTTAAATGGATAAAGATACTTATGAAAAATATTTTAGTTGCTGTAAATAGTTTTAAAGAAACTGCAGATGCTGTTGAAGTTTCAAGACTATTTAATAAATATCTCGATAAACCTTTGTTCAATATTATTCAAAAACCAATATCAGATGGGGGAGATGGTTTTTTAGAAGTCTGTAAGTTTCATTTCGGACTTGAAACATTAAACTATTCCATAACCACTCCCTATGATGAAACGTATATAGATTGTAAAGTAGGATTAGATAGAACCAATAAAACTTTATACATAGAATCGGCTGAGGTTCTTGGATTAAAAAGAATCCCGCAAAGTAAGAGGCATCCGCTTCAATTAAGTTCAAAAGGATTTGGTGATTTGTTACAATTAATAACTCTGGATATAGAAGAACTTAAATTCGAAGCTGACAAAATAATAATTGGTATTGGCGGAAGCGGAACAATGGATTTGGGACTTGGAATGTGCTCCCGCTTTGGTTTAAAAATGTATGATTCGTATGGTTCAGAACTTGAAGTACTCCCGGAAAATTATCCCAAAGTAAATGAGGTTGAATTTGACTGGAAGGATTTAGCATTTACTGTTGAGGTTGTTTTGGATGTTAATAATCCTTTATTAGGAAAGGAAGGGGGGATTATTTATGGAAAGCAAAAAGGTGCTTCAAACGCTGAACTTAAAGTAGTTGAATTAGGATGGAATAAAATAATTAATTCCTTGCATAATAATATGTTATTAGATACAACTAAAGAATTATCGGGTGCCGGTGGAGGTTTACAAGTTGGTTTGAATCTTTTATCAGAAACCATCGGAAAACATGCATTCGATTTTATTTTTAGTGATTTAAGAATAAGTGCTAATGATACAGATATTGATATGGTGATTACGGGAGAAGGATCATTTGATAAGCAAAGTTTGATGGGAAAGGGAGCAGGATTGCTGATTTCACTTTTTGAGAAAGAGAATATTCCGGTTATACTTTGCTGCGGAAAAATTGATAGACAGGTTTCGGAGAATTTAAGTATGAATGTTTTTCCAATAGAGATGCAGACTTTTATTGATGACCCAATAAATAATTTTGAAGATGCAATAAAAATTGCCTGCAATGAAATATCTGGTATGACCGATATTTTAACTAAATTTTCTTAAATTTGTTTTTAGAAAAATCTCTTCGATAAAGCTAAACAGGAATTTATTTAATGAAAGAATATCTTGATCTTGTAAGATTGGTAATTGATGAAGGAACAAGAAAACCTTCAAGGACAGGTATTGATACGATATCTTACTTTGGTGCTTTTTATAAAGTTGATTTATCAAAGGGTTTTCCGCTTCTTACAACAAAAAAAATTGAATGGAAATCGCTTCTGCATGAAGTTCTCTGGTATTTATCAGGAGAGGATCATATCCGGAATCTCAGGAAGCACACAAAAATATGGGATGCATGGGCTGATGAAGAAGGAAATCTTGAAACAGCTTATGGTTATTACTGGAGAAAATTTCCAAGTGCCCACAAAGATGAAAACGGTGAATGGAAAGTAGTTGAAGTAGATCAGATCAAATATGTAATTGATGAGCTCAAAAGAAAACCATATAGCCGTCGTTTGGTTGTGACAGCCTGGGAGCCTGGTAATGCAATAAAGAGTAAGCTTCCACCTTGTCATTATTCTTTTGCTTTCAATGTTAATGATGGAAAGCTTAACTGCCATTTAACCCAGCGTTCCGGTGATATTGCTCTTGGAATTCCATTTAATCTTGCAGCTTACTCGATGCTAACTCAGATAATTGCCCATGAAACAGAACTTGAACTTGGCTGCTTTGCTCATACAATTATTGATGCACATATTTATGTTGCAGATAAAGGTAGTCCGTTGGAAAAATATGATCATCTTGAAGGACTGAAGGAGCAGTTGAAAAGGGAACCACTTCCTCTTCCAAAATTAATAATAGCCCAAAAACCTATTGATGAGTTAAGCTTTGATGATTTTGAATTAATTGATTACCATTATCATGATAAGATCAGGTTTGAGGTTGCTGTTTGAAAATTGTTATAATATCTGCAGTAGCCCAAAATGGTGTTATCGGCAGATCGAACGGGGATCTGCCATGGAAGGTAAAGGAGGAATTTCAGCATTTCAAAAACACAACTCTCGGTTTTCCTGTAATTATGGGAAGAAAAACTTTTGAGACACTTGGAAAACCCTTAAAAGGTAGATTAAATATTGTAATTACAAGAGATAAAGAGCGTAGTTTTGAGTTTGATGATGTAAAGGAATTTTATAGTTTAAATGAAGCAATTGAATATTGCAAAACTTTAAATACAGAAAAATCATTCATTATTGGCGGAGGAGAAATTTACAGACAGGGAATAAGTTTAGCAGATGAAATGATAATTTCATTTATGGATTTTGAAGCTGATGGTGATGTTTATTTTCCTGAAATAAATGAAAAAATCTGGAAGCGGGATTCGGGAGAAAAGAGAAACCAGTTTGAAATTGTTCATTATAAAAGAATATGAGTAACAGGATAAAAATATTACCTGAGAATGTTGTTAATAAAATAGCAGCAGGAGAAGTTGTCCAGCGGCCGGAATCTGCTGTCAAGGAACTCCTTGAGAATTCTATTGATGCAAGTGCACAAAATATTGAGCTTTATATAAAACGTGCCGGTAAATCTCTGATCCATGTAATTGATGATGGCATTGGAATGAATGAAGCTGATGCTCTTCTCTGCATTCAAAAACATGCTACAAGTAAAATTTCTTCTTATGAAGACCTTGAAGCTATCTATACATTTGGTTTCAGAGGAGAAGCAATAAGTTCCATAGCTGCAGTTAGCCAGCTTGAAATTAAAACCGAAACCCATGACGATGAAATCGTCACTTCACTTCGGTTTGATTCGGGGGAGAATATTAAAGAAAAAGGTTCATTTCCAAAGGGTAATTCCATCTCTATAAAAAATTTATTCTTCAACACTCCTGCAAGAAGAAATTTTCTTAAAACTGATGCGACAGAACTTAAGCATATCATAGATACATTCAATAAAATATCCCTGAGCCATCCTGATATTTCTTTTAGATTTTTTAATGATGATGAAATTATTTTCGATTATAAATCAGGGTCTCTCGAAGAAAGAATTTCTCAGGTTTTTGCCGACAATATGCTCGATGCATTAATTCCTGTGGAAGAGAGAACTGATTTTGCAAACTTGTATGGTTTTGTTGGTAAACCTTCTATGCTTAAAAAAAGTAAAGGTGAGCAATATTTTTTCCTTAATAACAGGTTTGTTATAAGCAGACAAATTAATCATGCTGTATTTACTGCTTACGAAAATGTTCTTGAAAAGGGTGATTATCCTTTCTTCATTCTTTTTATGGATATTGACCCGCATAGAACTGATGTTAATGTTCACCCAAATAAGCTTGAGGTTAGATTTGATGATGAAAAGAGTGTTTACAATTTTGTACTTGCTATTGTAAAGAAATGTCTTGGTACTCACGATCTTGTTCCCTCAATGATGTTCACTGAAGTTACAAATGAAACTGAAAAGCTAAGGATTGATAATTTCAGGAGAACAGAAAGGGAGGATTTTTCAGACAGACCTTCTTTCGAAACAAAAAGATCTTATGCAAAAACAGATTTTTCCGATAAAGATATTGATCTGATATTCAGTTCTGTTACAGATGACATTATAAAACTACCTGGTACAGATATTACAGAATCTCCACTTGAAAATGTTACAACAGAGATTCTTCACAAACCTCATGAAAAGTCTTCGGAACTTACTGAAAATTCTGTTTCATTTATTTACCAGTTGCATAATAAATATATTCTTTCACAGATTAAATCCGGATTGATGATAATTGATCAGCATGTTGCTCATGAAAGAATTTTATATGAGAAAGCGATGAAACGTCTTGAGAATGATCTTCCATTTTCGCAGCAGCTTCTTTTTTCACGGACTTTGGAACCTGACCCGGGGACATTCGCTTTAATAAAAGAAGTTGAACCATATTTAAGACGACTTGGTTTTACTTTAAAGTTTTCAGGAAAAAGCAAAATAATTATTGAAGGTGTTCCTGATGATATTAAACCTGGTTCTGAAGAAAAGATTTTATTGGATATAATTGATGAGTATTCAACTAACCAGAGAGAAAAACAGCTTGAGACAGGAGATAATCTTGCCAAATCTTATTCATGTAAAACGGCGATTAAAGCAGGGGATAAGCTTTCAGAAAATGAAATGAAGCTTTTAATCGATCAGCTTTTTGCAACCTCGATGCCTTATGTTTGTCCCCACGGAAGACCAATTGTTGTGAAAATATCTTTAAACGAGTTTGACAGAAGGTTTGGCAGAACCAGTTAAATAAAAACTAAAGGAATTTTATGTTGAATGAAGAATTCTTAAAAAGAAAAAAAGAATATGAAGAAAAAGTAAAGAATGCAAAAAACACCGGCATGAAGTTTACAACTGTAAGCGGCGAGGATGTTAAAGGTCTTTATACACCGGAAGATATTCAGCAGATAAATTATCTGAGTGAAATAGGTTTCCCGGGAGAATATCCTTATACAAGAGGAATTCATATCAATGGCTACAGGGGTAAAATCTGGACAATGCGGCAGTTTGCCGGATTTGGCTCTCCTGAAGATACTAATCAGCGTTTTCATTATTTGCTTAATCATGGACAGACCGGGCTTTCGGTAGCATTTGATCTTCCTACCTTAATGGGCTGGGATGCTGATGCCGGATTGAGTGAAGGTGAAGTTGGAATTTGCGGTGTATCTGTTTCATCCTTAAAAGATATGGAGATTTTATTTAATAAAATTCCTCTTGATAAAGTTTCAACTTCAATGACAATTAATTCTCCGGCTGCAATGATATTTGCTTTTTATCTGGCTGTTGCACGACAGCAGGGAGTTGATTTCAAAGATCTTCGAGGTACATTGCAGAATGATATTTTTAAAGAATATATAGCTCAGAAAGAATATATCTTTCCTCCAAATCCTTCTCTTAAAATTATTGTAGATATGATTGAGTTCTGCTCTAAAGAAATTCCTCAGTGGAACCCTGTTTCAATTAGCGGCTATCATATACGCGAAGCAGGTTCAACTGCAGTACAGGAACTTGCTTATACACTGGCTGATGGTTTTGCATATATAGAAGCTTGTATGGAGCGTGGTATGGACATCGATGATTTTGCTACAAGGTTATCATTCTTCTTTAATTCTCATCTTGATTTCTTTGAAGAGATTGCCAAGTACAGGGCGGCAAGAAAAATTTATGCAAAGAGAATGAAAGAAAAATACGGAGCAAAAAATCCGAGAAGCTGGTGGCTCCGTTTTCATACGCAAACTGCTGGTTGTACTTTAACTGCACAGCAGCCGGAAAATAATATTATAAGAACCGCTTTCCAGGCACTTGCCGGAGTGCTTGGAGGTACTCAATCTCTACATACAAATTCAATGGATGAAACTCTTGCATTGCCAAGTGAAAAAGCAGCAAAGATAGCTTTAAGAACCCAGCAATTAATAGCTTATGAAACAGGAGTGATAAATACTGTTGATCCGTTGGGAGGAAGTTATTT
>JAUSIA010000226.1 GCA_030648225.1 Ignavibacteria bacterium
TGAGGTTATTTTAGTTTTTTATTTTGAAAGAGGCAAGGAGTGCCGCTGAGAATTATATTTCTATGGCAGCATTTTTTTTTGACCTGATAAGGAAAAGGTGAATAAAGAGGATGCAGAAACATCCTCTTTAAATTTTCTATAGTTTATTTCCTTGAAAGCAATATTTTGGTCATATCTGTCTTTTCGGCGAAAAGTTTCTTATTCTCAAACTTTACTTCATATCCCTGGTTGTCATTATCAAACAAATAAATTTTCTCATCCAATCTAATTGCCTCCATCTTTCCTTTGCCGGGAATATCAATAATAGTTTTATCCCCATCTTTTTCAACCTGGTATAGCTTACCGTCGGGCAATGTTATAGCCATTATTTTACTTCCAGAGAATTCAAATGGTTCTTCATTTGTTCCCATAGCAATAGGGATAATTGTTCCTTCCTGAACTTTCGTTTCAAAAGAGGCGTCTGCTCTTTCTATTCCTGTTTCTTTTTCTGTTATTATCTTTTGCTTTTCAGTGTACTCATTTTGCTTAACAAGTGATTTTGAATCTGCTTCTGTTTTCTCCTGATTTAACTTAACTTCATCTTTTTCTTTATCCGAACAGCTTATAAAAGTTATTGAAAGGATAAAAAATGCAATTACAAATAGTTTTTTCATGTTTAACTCCGTTTTGTTTAACCCTATCAAGATAAAATTGAAATGGCTCTATAAATATTAAGAGAAACACAAATCTTATCAGCTTTATTCTTTGGTGATACATAGCAAAATCACTCTTTAAGAATATTTTGCAGAGATAAAAATGTGTTCTGTAAAGGAAGACAGAAAAATTGTAAATTTGATGAGTAAATTGATAAAATCTTAGTGATTATGAATAAAACGGCAGTTGTATTATTAAATCTTGGTGGACCCGATTCCCTGGAAGCTGTGCAACCCTTTTTAGAAAATCTTTTTAATGATCCGGATATTTTCAAGCTTCCATTTCAAAAAGGTTTTGCCAGATATATTTCAAAAAAGAGAGCTCCAAAAGTTCAGAAGAAATATGAATTGATTGGGGGGAAATCTCCAATAAATGAATGGACAGAAAAGCAGAGATCAATGCTTGAGATTAAACTGCGAAATTCCGGAAGAAGTGCTGATGTTTTTATTGCTATGCGTTACTGGAAACCTTTAACTAAAGAGATTGTTGCCAAAGTAGAAAAAGAAAATTATTATATAATAATTCTTCTTCCTCTCTATCCTCATTTTTCTGTTTCAACAACAGGTTCTTCTTTTAATGAATGGAAAAGATTTTATAAAGGAGACGAATCAAAAATAATTTACATAAAGTCTTATCAGACAAATCAGCTTTATCTTAAAGCAATAAATGAAAGAATAAATGAATCCCTTTTTCGCTTTCCTGAAAATGTAAGAAGCGAAGTTCAGCTTGTTTTTAGTGCACACGGCACCCCCGTTAGTTATGTTAAGAAGGGAGACCCATACAGCCATCACATTAAAGAAACAATAGCTGGGGTTATGAACCTGAGGAATAACCTGCCAGCCGGACAGGCAGGTTCGCAAGAGCATCATTTATGTTTTCAGAGTAAGGTTGGTCCTGCCAAATGGCTTGAACCTGCTACAAACAGAATGATTGAAGAGCTCGCTTCAAAAGGGAAAAAACATCTTCTTATAATCCCAATAAGTTTTGTTTCAGATCATGTTGAAACTTCTTATGAACTTGATATTGAGTACAGGCATGTTGCAGATAAAGTTGGAATAGAGAACTATATTGTTATGAAAGGATTAAATGATTCTCAATTATTTATTGATGCACTTTACGAACTGGCTGCAGAAAGGTTAAACTAACTTGAATATTAAAATGGATTCCGGCGGCGGATTGCAATCCGGAAATAAAATAGTAATAATCGGGGCAGGTATTTCCGGTTTAACTACGGCTTACCTTTTAAATAAACTTGGTTACGATGTAACTATCCTTGAAAAGAAAAAAGCGCCGGGAGGTTCTATAGAAACTGTTGTTGAAAATGGGTTTTTATTTGATAAAGGCCCGAACAGCGCTTTAGAAACCCATCCATTAATTGGACAATTGATTGAAGAGCTTGATCTTAGCGAACAACTTGTTTATGCAAGCAAAGAAGCAAATAAAAGATATATACTAAAAAATAATCTGCTTCATGCTTTGCCAATGTCTCCACCGGCTTTCTTCAAAACTAAACTTTTTTCACCTGCTGCTAAACTAAGATTAATGGCAGAGCCGTTTATGGGAAAATCAAAAGACGGCTATTACCAAAGCATATCAGAATTTGTAAAAAGAAGGCTTGGGAAAGAATTTCTTGATTATGCAATAAATCCTTTTGTTGCGGGTGTATATGCAGGCAACCCCGATGAACTGAGTGTCAAATCTGCTTTCCCAAAATTGTATGAACTTGAAGAAAAGTATGGCGGATTAATAGTCGGGGCTATCAGAAGCATAAAAGAGAGAAAAAAAAGAGCAGAAAAATCCAAACAGAATGCTAAAATGCTTTCGTTCAAAGATGGTATGCAGGTTTTACCAAAAGCAATTTCAAAACATCTTGGTATTAAGGTTAAA
>JAUSIA010000229.1 GCA_030648225.1 Ignavibacteria bacterium
CGGGAAGATATTCTTCTAATAATAACAGTTTTATTTCTTTCCCTAAAATGTTGTAAACCTTTATGTAAACATTTTCAGATTTATTTAACTCGAACTTAATATTTGTTGATGGGTTAAAAGGATTAGGATAGTTCTGGTATAAGATTATTTTATCAGGAATTGTTTCTTCGTTATCAACACCTGTTGTGCTGTCTGGTTTGTATATCTGAGTAAATCGCCTGCCTAATGAATTACCGCCTTGCTGAACTATCTCATCCATTGATATTAAGAGATTTATTTCTCCACTCATCAGCAAATCATATACAGTCGCACCGAAATAAACACTATTTCCTCCAGATGCTGCAATTTCATTTTGCTTTATGTAATAAACCTCATAAGTATGATGATTTTCACTTCCATTGAACTTCAGGATAAGAAAATTTCCATCAATACAAATTGCAACTTCTTCGATACCATCTTTATCAATATCAACTGCCTGCGTTGTTCCTGCGTAGAATGAGAACACTCCAACCAAATCAACCCTTCCAACAATTTGGTAGTTATTATTGCCATTAGTTTCAAATATCGTTATCCGGGTTACACCTGTTCCACTGAAAAATGCATCTGCCAAAACCCAAAATTCAGGCTTTCCATTTCCGTCTATATCATTTGTCCAAGTATGGATATAAGCATTATAGCTTTCAACACTTCCCTGCCAGGAGTTTGCGTATTGGTTATCTCCTTCATTCTCTAAAACAAAAACATTTCCTCTAACGGTACCAAATACCATATCCTTCTTTCCATCAAGATCAAAGTCAGAAACGGAAAAACCGGAGTTTGCCCAGGCCTGAGGTTCTGGAACATCAAAACGATAAACTGAATCAAAGTTGTTAATAACAGGATTGTACTCAAAGATATGAACGTCCGGATATCCTGATTTAATAAATAATATATCTGTGAACTGATCTCCATCAATATTATCCAGGACTATATCATTTAGCTGACTCTGGTTGAATTCAAAAGGAGCGAAAATAAAATTCAATTCTGTTGCTAATGAAGCATCATTTTCTTTTGAGAAGGACCTTTGCTGATTAGGCAAATCACCAAATAAAGGTGGTAATGTTAACAGAACTTCATCTTTTCCATCTCTATCTACGTCATAAATATTTCGCGCCATAAAAACCGAATCATATTGATAAATAGGATCAAAACTTTCTGCATCGTTTAATTCATAAACCGTTATAGGTTCAAAATCAGTTTGGAAGAATTTTCTTGATCCGTACAATTCTGGTTTTCCATTGTTATTAACGTCTCCTATTCTCAAATAGTCAAAATCCCAGTTATGTATAGGTACTTCTTGCCAGAAACTATATTTGTGGTAATAAAGAGTTGTATCAATATATCTCAGGTCTATTATAGTGCTGTCGTATGTTGGGGAGTATTTTAGGTTATCAGTGATCGGTGACTGGTAATCGGAAATATTCTTATACAGCACTTTGCCGCTTGGGTATTCTATCTTAATTATATCTTTTTCTATTTCAGTTACTTTAATACCTTCTCTGTTTTTAAGCTGTTGTAATTTTTCTTCACGGCTCTGCTGTGCAACTGTTAAACTACCTACCACCAACAAACAACAAAAAAATATTTTCCCGACAAGATCGGGATGTTTCATCTTCATCTCTTTGTTACCTTAAAAAAATTTTTAGGGAAAGAAATAATTTATTATTCTTTTTTAAGCTATGTAAAACCGGTGGGGAAGAATGAATGATTGGATGATTGATTGAATGGTTGTATGCACGTCCCTCTTGCAGGTAATTCTTCAAAAGATTCATACTGAAGAATAAGAAGGGAACAAAATAAAATCACTCTCATTTTTACTCCCTGCCATACAGAGAGAGAGAGAGAGAGAGTAAAAACTATGCCAGGAGTTTACCATCATTAATCCTGCTCTTAGTTTAATTATAGTTTTATATCAATTTTGGAAGGTTAATGTATTAACCCCCGATATATAAATAAAACCAAATCATCTTTTTATAAGCTTATTTAAAGCTGTTGAAACGTAGCAAAAGAAAATTTAAAAAGAAAGAGAGAAAGTTTTTATTTATAATTTTTTAATATCAAATGTAGAGCGGCACCCTGGTCGCTCTACAAAAAATAAAGATAAAGTTATCCCAAAATTCCTGGGACTATTTTAGTCTTAATAAGAAAAACAGAATATTAAAAAATTAACCTTGCTGTTTTTCAGCTTTTCTGCTTGACTTTACATCCTGCACATCTTTACGGATTTCCTGAGCAAGCTTTCTTAAATCACTTAAGCCTTTCCTTACTCTTGTTCCTGCAGCAGCCTGTCCTCTATCATAGAACTTCTGGAAATCAGTTTCCAATTCTTTTACTGCATTTACTAAATCCTGATATTTGTTCATAGATCCTCCTTATTGTTTGGTTGTGAAAAAGTTAATTAGAGTCTGCCTATGTCTATTTTACCTCAGCAGACAGTCTACCTATGTTTTGACTTCGGCAGACAGGTTCTCCAGTACTAATTCAGCAATATCTTTAACAGAAACTTCTTCTGTTTTTTCGAAATGCTTAACACCATCATTAAGCATTGTCATGCAGAAAGGACAGGCAGATGCAATTGTATCAGCGCCTGTAGCTAAAGCTTCTCTTGTTCTTTCTTCATTTATTCTTCCGCCTTCTTCATCTTCAAGAAACATTCTTCCGCCACCTGCACCACAGCAAAATCCTTTACTCCTGCTTCTTTCCATTTCCGTCAACTCAAGACCTGGAATGCTTTTCAAAGAATTCCTGGGGGAATCATATACATCATTATATCTTCCTAAATAACAGGAGTCGTGATAGGTTGCTTTTATTTCAGCGTTGTTATTTTTTAATTGTATTCTTCCTTCATCAATTAATTCATTTATAAATTGAGAATGATGTTTAACTTTATAATCTCCGCCAAATTGTTTGTATTCTCTTCCAAGTGAATGAAAGCAATGCGGACAGGCTGTAACAATATTTTTAACTCCAT
>JAUSIA010000232.1 GCA_030648225.1 Ignavibacteria bacterium
TAGCTCCAATTAAATTTCGTTTCACAGTCTGTTATTTATTAGTAAGACACAAAAACAGGTTAATTTCTTCCCGTGTGAATAATTTATTTATAATATATCTTCTTAGTTAAAAAATATAGAGAAGATAATGTAATTTGATAAATTTCACTTAATTTAAGTTTATTCTGTTTTGTCAAAAAATTGACTGAAAGCTAAATCACCCTGCTTTAATTTTCCAATGTAAAAACTTTAATCAAATTTTAAAAGGAGTATTAAGATGAAGACCCAATTCTCATTTCAGTCAACTTTAATAGCTGGAGTAATTGCTACAGCAGTAATGACGGCTTTTACATATATGGCACCTCTTATGGGCTTTGAAATGAATATACCTAAAATGTTAGCTGGTACAATGGGTACTTCTATTATAGTTGGTTGGTTAGCGCATTTTATGATTGGAACCATATTAGCATTTATTTATGCAGGAATATTTCTTCCGGTTACAAAACAAGAAGCAAATTATAGAAGTGGTGCAGTTTATGGAATATTTCCCTGGCTGCTTGCACAATTAATGGTCATGCCAATGATGATGGTTATAAATGGAGGGAGTTATATTTCAGGTTTATTCTCCGGTTCAATAATGGCGGCAATGGCTAGTCTTGTCGGACATTTGATCTATGGAGCAATACTCGGCGGCATTTACAAACCACAAACTGTTTCTGAAAAAGCCGCAGCATAATAATTATTATAGTTTGTGTAGTTATGCAGAATATTTGATATGGAAAAATTTATTAAAGCATCCGAAAAGAAATTAATCAGAGATAAATAAAAATATAAGGAAAAAATATGAGCTACTTAGAAGAAGTTGAAGATGTTTATAAAGAAGCCGCTTTAAATCCACAAAAAGGATTATGCTGTACGACCACTCCAATCTGGCAGCTACCGGGATTAAATATTCCTACAAAAATGTTAGAAATGAACTACGGCTGCGGAAGCACTGTCCACCCTCGTGATTTATCCAATAATCCGACTGTACTTTATGTCGGAATCGGAGGGGGAATGGAACTTCTTCAATTTTCATATTTCACAAGAAAAAACGCATCTGTAATTGGAATAGACCCGGTGGAAGAAATGATTTCAAGCTGTGTAGAAAATTTAATTGCAGCGGAAAAGCAAAATGATTGGTTCAAGAAAGACTTCATAAAACTATATAAGGGAAATGCATTGCAACTTCCGTTAGAAAATGAATCGATTGATGTTGCGGCACAAAATTGTTTGTTCAATATTTTTTTCGAAGATGAACTGACAAAAGCATTAAAAGAAATTTACCGTGTGCTAAGACCTAATGGAAGATTAGTCTTTCCGATCCGGTCTGCGAATCCGAAATACCTGAAAATCTAAAAAATGATGCCCGGTTACGCGCATTATGTCTGAGCGGTGCTCTCTCATTAAAAAAATATTTAGATATGATCACATCGATAGGATTTGGAACAATTGAAGTAAGAGCCAAACGACCGTATAGAATTCTTGATTCCGGGCATTATAAAACGAACAAAAATATATTTATCGAGAGTGTTGAGATGTGTGCAATAAAAGATCCAATGCCTGATGATGGTCCTTGTATATTTACAGGAAAGACTGCTATCTATTTCGGTTCTGAAGAACAGTTCGATGATAAAAAAGGGCATGTGTTATTAAATAACCAACCGCTTGCGATTTGCGATAAAACAGCAAAGGCATTAGCGAAGCTGAACCGAAAGGATATTTTCATTTCTAAATCAACATATTTTTATGATGGCGGCGGATGCTGCTAAGAATTATAACAGTTCAAGAATGAATCACGATATTTATTTCTGTGGCAATATTCCGGTGAAACTTCAAAGAATTTTATTAAACCGGATTTAAATTTAACCTTTGCATTACCTAAAACCGGACTATTACCTGGAATAACCGGAGAATTGTTTTTAGGGGATATTGGAATCCCACAAAAAGTCTTCAGGAAAATCAACATCAATTATCAACAACCTTTCGAAAATGAATATGTTATAAAAATAATTTCTGCCTAAAATATCAAACAGCGCAGCAGCTTAGTTTTTTTATATCTTTATCAAAACCAATAGCTGCTATTTTAACTCCTTCTGACAAAGTTAGATATGGATGAAACATTTGTTTTAATTCTTTTACAGTAATTCCGTATTTGATTGCGAGAGAAATTTCCATCAAAAGTTCCGAACCTTCAGAAGCTAATATTCTCGCACCAATTAGTTTGTCATTTTCTTTATTGCGTATAAGCTTGATGAAACCTTTTGTATTTCGTGCAGCAAGTGAACGAGGAACATCTTTGAGTTGAATGGTTGAAACTTCATAATCAATTTTATTTTCGTAAGCTTGGTTTTCATCCATTCCAACTCCGGCAACTTGAGGATCTGTGAATATAACCCACGGAAAAACCGAATAATCTTTTCTAGCTGGACTATCACCAAACATATTAGCAACTGCCAAAGCACCTTCATAAGCTGCGGAATAAACAAACAGATATTCACCAGTTACATCTCCGGCTGAATAAATATTTGGAATCGATGTTTGCATATATTCATTTGTCTTGATGAAATCTTGCTTATGAAGTTCAACACCTACTTCTTCTAATCCAAAACCATTTGTGTTCCCTTTTCTGCCGGTTGCGACAAAGATATGTGTTCCTTCAATAGTTTCTTCTTCCCCGATAGCATCGGGACTTGCAGCATCTTTAACTGAAGCATTAACTACAATTTTACCATCTCTCTTTTGAACCGAATTGATTTTGACACCGGTTTTTATTTCAATTTTCTCTTCTTCCAAATACTCTTTTAATGATTCGGTTACATCAGGCATTTCATCG
>JAUSIA010000233.1 GCA_030648225.1 Ignavibacteria bacterium
TAATAAAGGAAAATGAAGACAGCATTAAAGCTTCTGATCCTTCTATTGAGGAAACACGACGAAAAAGAGTAAAGTTAGGGCTGGATTTGCAAGGAGGTATGCGTGTAGTTCTTGAAGTTAATACGGGTAAACTTCTCGAAAAGCTTGCTAAAGATCCTGATCAGGTATTTAAAGCGGTATTAACTGAAGCGCAGCAGGAAGCCTCCCTCTCTGATGAATCTGTTGTTGATATTGTTGCAAGAAAATTCAATGAAAAAGGTATCCGGCTAAGTCGCTATTTTGGATCTGTAAGAGAAGATGATGATGAAATAATAAGTGGTTTAAAAACTGATGCTGAAGATGCTGTATCCCGTGCAATGGAAATTATACGGAACAGGGTTGACCAGTATGGTGTTGCAGAACCATCTATCCAGAGACAGGGCAGCAGAAGAATTATAGTTGAACTTCCGGGTATTGCCCATGAAGAGGAAGCCAAGCAGCTTTTACAGGGAACTGCTTTGCTGGAATTCAGACTTGTAAAAGATCCTGAATTTGCTATCAATGTTATGCAAAGAGTTGATGAAGTACTTGCAGGAAAAGTTTTTGATGATACAACAGGAACAGATACTTCATTGTTTACTGCTGATACAACTGCTTTAGATACAACAGCACAGGATACAACACAAAAAGAACTAACTGAAGAGGAATTCAGGAAAGAACATCCCTTCTTTGCAACTGCTATGATAAATCCCGAAAGTAATACCGCCGATGCTTATGTAAGAGAAGATGAAAGAAATAAGCTGCAGTCAATGCTCAATCGTCCGGAAGTTGAAAAAGTAATTCCAAATAACGTGGAATTTGTTTTTTCTGCTAAACCGGTTGCATTCCAAGAAGGGAAAGGTATTTATCTACTTTACCTTGTTAATAAAAAACCTGAGTTGACTGGTGGTGTTATAACAGATGCAACTGCTAATATTGACCCCAATACATCTGCACCGATTGTAAGCATGACTATGAATTCCGAAGGTGCCACTGAATGGGCAAGAATAACAGGTGCAAATGTAAATAAAAGAATTGCAATCATTCTTGATGGTGTTGTGTTTTCTGCACCAAATGTAAATCAGAAAATTGTTGGCGGCCGTTCACAGATTGAAGGTATGGAAGATATGGAGGAAGCAAAGCTTCTTGAAATTGTACTCAAAGCAGGTGCACTTCCCGCCCCAGTTGATATAATTGAAGAAAGAACCGTAGGACCTTCTCTGGGAGAGGATTCTATAAAGAGTGGATTTATTTCAATTGTTATAGGCTATTTTCTTGTAGCATTTTTTATGATCTTTTATTATCGGAAATCTGGAGGTGTTGCTGCTTTTAGTTTGGTTTTTACTGTTCTTTTTATACTTGGGGTACTTGCTGGTTTTGGTGCTACTCTTACACTTCCCGGGATAGCAGGTATTATATTAACTATCGGTATGGCTGTTGATGCAAACGTTCTTATTTATGAAAGAATAAGAGAAGAATTAGCGACTGGCAAAACTGTTAAAGCTTCCATTGATAGCGGATTCTCAAGAGCTAATTCTGCTATTATTGATTCCAACTTAACTACGTTCTTCACAGGCATTATACTTTATCAGTTTGGCACTGGACCTATCCAGGGTTTTGCTTTAACACTTATGATCGGTATTGTTACAAGCCTTTTTAGTGCTTTGGTTATAGCACGGCTTATATTTGATTATATGGTATCAAAAGGTGCTAAAATAACTATCGGTTAATCAATTGGTGAATCCCGTTAAGGGTGGGACTATACTTAAAGGAGTTATTTATTAGATGCGAATATTTGAAAACTTAAATGTTGATTTCTTAAGTAAAAGAAAACTTTTTTACACTGTTTCAGCCGCTTTATTTCTTATTGGTCTTATCAATGTAATCTTCCGGGGACTTGAGTTTGGTATTGATTTCAATGGCGGTTCCGAAATTGTTCTTCAGTTTCGAAATCCTGTTGAGATAAGCGATATCAGGGCTAAGCTGGAAAATACAGGTTTGGGAAATATTGAAGTAAAAACCTTTGGAGGAGAGACAGGTGTTTTAGTCAGAACTGAGCTCCAGGAAATTCCCAAACAAATTTACCCTCTTATATTGGGCAACATTGAGGAAACAATAAATAAAAATTTTCCCGGATTAGAAAAGCGTGTAATTGATTCATCTTTAAATTCACTTACTTATGAACTGCCAAATCCTGATACAACTAATAGATTAGCGGATATCCTGAATAAAGCAGGTTTCCAGGCTACCGAAGTTTCAGGTGAGCCCGATAACAAAGAATTAATAGTTAGCGTTGGTATTGCTGATTGGATAAAAGAGAATCTTAAGCAAAAAATGCCGGATAACCCATTTGATGTTCTCAGGGAAGAGAAAGTCGGGCCTAAAGTAGGTAAGGAATTAAAGCAAGATGCAGTTATCGCTATTTTTGCTTCTTTAATGGCAATTTTAATTTATCTCGGCTTTAGGTTTAAATTCATTTTTGCATTTGGTGCTGTTCTGGCACTCTTCCATGATGTTCTGATAACACTTGGACTTTATTCTGTTCTTTATGGTCTCATTCCCGGTTTAAATCTCGAAATTGATCTTACTATTGTCGGAGCGTTTCTAACATTGATTGGATATTCTGTTAATGATACTGTAGTTGTATTCGACAGAGTCAGAGAGAATTTAAAGATTCATAAAACTCTTCCCTTAGCAGATATAATTAATATGAGCGTTAATAAAACCATGAGCCGTACAATCCTTACCGGAGGTACTGCGTTAATAACCCTGTTTGTATTACTTATTTTGGGAGGTGAGGTTTTAAGAGCATTTTCCTTTACACTTTTCTTTGGAATTATTATTGGAACATACTCATCTATTTTTGTTGCGAGCTGCTTAGTATATGAATATGCAAGTAGAGCGAAGAAGAGAGTACAGTTTTAGTTCGTAGTCGTACTCATAATCCTAATCGTACTTTTAATCGATTAGGATTACGATTATGAGTAAGATTACAAATAAAATAAATAACTTAATAAGCAGTTATATGTTTGATCATGAAAAATTAAGAGTCTATCAATTAGCTTTAGATTTTTCTGAATGGATTGGTTTTCTTCTCGAAAAAATTACTCCAAAAATATCGGTTTGTAACCATCTTGATGAGGCCTCTTCTTCAATTCCACTAAATATCGCAGAAGGTAATGGGAAATTCACAGCAAAAGACAGATGCAGATACTTTGATACTGCAAGAGGTTCTGCTTTAGAGTGTGCAAGAAGAAATAGCTGATGGTAAACAAATGTTACATGA
>JAUSIA010000333.1 GCA_030648225.1 Ignavibacteria bacterium
GGTTAGCAGCAAAAAGAAAATCTCTTACTGCTTCAGCATTATCAAGCCCAAAGGAAAATTCATCATAAATATCATTTATATAGGCTGCTTCTACATTTACCTGGTAATTTGTTTCAATAAAATTTTTATACTGATTGACAGATTCTTCCAACTCTTTATTTGTTATGATAATGTAATCTGCAATTCTTGAATTACTTCTAAGATTTATAAATTGTTTCTTTATTACAAAGCGCGGAGTTTTTTTATGCTCATTTTTAATGATTAAATACTTATCACCGCCTGAAACAGTATCTGTAAATGTTAAAGTGCCTGATGAAAAATTGAATGCTGTTATTCTTTTCAGATAAGGTTTAACTTTATAAATAAATACATTACCCGCATCAGAAATACTTGCTGCAGCTAAAACTTTTGCTGAAGTAAAAACAGAATCAGGTATTGTAATCATTAGAGAATCATCAATCGCTTTGTTTGATCTGAAGAAATCAATATCAACCCAATCAATTAAAGATTGGTGAAACCCTGCAGATGTTGGCAATCCAAAAACATTGTAAATATTTCCAGCCTGATTCAGAATATCAGAACTGAATTCCGAAGATAGATTTACTGTTTGTTTGAAATTATAAATTATAGTATCAGCAGGTATAGAAGAATTTAAACTTGCGCCATTTGAATGAGCATCTAAAGTTGTATCCGCTGCATTGCTTATTAAACGTGCAGTTATTTTTACAATAGTATTTGTTACAAAATCAGGTGAATTAAAATTGAAAAAGATTGAACCGCCATTACCAATCACTTTCCATGTCCAAACCTTATTCTCCTGCCAGTCAGGAATCTGAACTCTTGGAATAACAGCATCATAATACCAGAGCCTTTCATCTTTTTCCAGATGCAATTTTACAAGATGGGACTGAACAGAATCTGTTAAGCCCGTAATGATGGTATCAACAGAATCTGTTCTTAAACCATTTTCATCTCCCCACGTAAGCCAGACAAAATTTGTATCACTATATCTGTCGTAATAATTTTTATAATCAGTACCGAAAGGTACAATCTCTCTATAATCAGGAGAACCATAATTCTTTTCTCCCCAGAATTCTATAAAATCCTTTGGATCAAACGAAAGATCATTTTCTCCCAATACAAAAATCGGAATTTGTTTTCCTTCAAAAAATATTTTAAATGTTAAAGGATTAATGGATGAAGGATACACTCCATAACCTTGCAAATCATCATATGAAATTTTATAAATACCATCTTCAAAGACAGCAAGCTTTACGTATTCATTGTCGTAATCAATCCAGTTCCCCGAAGTGTCAGAAGCTGAAGGTTGAAATGACCTGTACTCGTCAGCAGATTCATAATTGAGAATTATCTTACTTAAAGATTTATCAAACTCAGATTTGCTACCTGTATTTCTGGTAAATGGTTTTACATCTGAAAAAATTAATTTCAAATCTGTTCCATTAAGTTCAGTCAGTTCCTTCTTTTTCCAATTGTACCGGTGAGTATTAATCTTAATTGCTGCACAATAGTAACCTCTTAGCCAGGTATATCCTGCAACTTCAATTTCTTCTTGTGGATAAATATCACTTATAAAATATTTTTGTACAGGCTGGCTATTTTTATATTCAATCCTGTCTTTATTCAGTTTTGTTTCAGGATTAAGTTTAATATTAATATCTGAAATAAAGTTTTCTTTTTTATTACTTAACAGAAGCATTACTTTTGAATAAGGAGGAATGGCAATAAAAATAGTTTTTGATGGAAGCACAGGAGATCCGGGAGCTCCTTCATTTAAAGCGCTGCTGTATTCAAGAATTTCTTTCCCCTCTTCTTTTTTAATGGTATAAGGTTCACGATTGAAATTTAAATGAATATTAATTCCATCAGATCTATTAATAATTTTAGAAGATTTTATTTGTGAAAAAAAATCAGGTGAGATAATTAGAATTATGACGAAAAAAAAACTGTAAACAAATTTCATTAAATCCGTTTGAAAAAATCTTTGTGAAATATATCTTATGAATGATAGTATTTCAAGCGAATAAGCAGAATACATAGGTAGGAATAATAAAGAGAAAATAGTAGAGCGACCAGCTGGTCGCTCTAAATATAGTTAGTAATTACTTCATCAATATCATTTGCTTTGATTGGCTGAAGAGAATCCTATCTCCATTCAAAGCTGTTATCCTGTAAATATAAACCCCGCTGCTTAAGTAGGAAGCATCAAAAGTTGCTTCATAATATCCTGCAGCTTTTGTTTCGTTAACTAACTCTCTTACTTCTGTTCCAAGCATATCATAAACTTTAATTTATACTTTTGCGTCTTCCTGTAAAGCATAAGTTACGTTGGTTGAAGGATTAAAGGGATTGGGGTAATTCTGCTGCATAGTAAATCCAACAGGTTTGTTATTTGCTTCACTATTTGCACTTTGTTTACTTACACCTGAAAGAATAAAAGATACAATACTAGTATATGGTGAGTAATGATCACCATAATCTTTCGACCTGATTTTATATTGAACTGTTCCCATATTCTGTTGATCAATTATAACAGAATAATCTATAAAGGATATATCTGATGTAGTTGCAGGCGAACCCCAGGGTTGAGGAAATTTTGGATCGTATACGAACCGCCGGTAAACCTCAAAATATTCTATGTCAGGTTCTATTTTAGTCCAGCTAAGCCTGGGATTATCATTATAGTTTTCTCCGGCAAAATTAGCAGGTGTTAATGGGTTTTGATCATCATAAATATATCGAAGATTATTACCATTATTATTTCCAAAGTTATCTTGCCAGATTACATGTACATCATTACCGGCTGACGATAAATTATTATGTTCAAAATTAGTTGGTTCATTCTCATATCCA
>JAUSIA010000236.1 GCA_030648225.1 Ignavibacteria bacterium
GCCACCATCAACTAAAATTAAAGTGTCTTTTAAGACCGGTGATAAGAAAAAAGAAACACTTGAACTTGCTCTCATTGCCTGGCTTAATGAGCCGCCATCAATAATTACCGGACTTCCGGTAACGAGATTAGTACATACAGCTCTGAATTTTATTTTAAAATCATCAAAACTGCTGTTAGAATGAACCGGTGCCTGAAGGGTTAACAAGTTAAGATAATTTGATAATTTATGACCGGTATTAATTGAAGTTGGTATTATTGGTGAAAATCCGTCCAGCCTCAGGGTTAGAATTGCTTTATCTTCTGTAATTTTCTGTTCAACAAATAATTCTCTCCTGTCGGTTTCGGCAGCGGGAGATAATAAATCATCCCAGTCTGTATTTATTGCAATTGAATCAATCTGGTCAATAGAATAACCTGTTGCATAAAGCCCTCCGATAATACTCCCCATACTTGTCCCAACAATCAAATCTATTTTGATACCTGCTTCTTCAAGAGCCCTTAAAACACCTATCTGAGCTAAACCTCTTGAGCCTCCGCCACTTAATGCCAAGGCAACAATTGGTTTCTTTTTAGGAACTTTTTCTTCAAGACCAAAGGGGAGAGAGTTTATTCTGTAATCTATTTTAACTGTATAAGAATTTTGCCCAAATGATTGGGAGAGGCATAACAGAAAGAGAAAGATTATTTTGGATATCGCTGACATTTACCTAAAGAGATATTTTATGCTTCATAAAAATAGCACAATTCTATCCCTTTATTAAATACAATAGAGAGAGACCTTATTTCTTTTTTCTCTGATGCTGTTGCTGTTCTGCGGCCGCCATTAGTTTTGCCATAAAACCTTTTCTCTTCTTAGGATTTTTTACAGGCTCAAGCACCATCCCCGTATGCTTATGGTTTATGTAATACTGCTGCCCAATAGAAAGAATATTGAACATGAAGTAGTAAAGATTAAGACCTGATGGAAAGCTCATAAAAAGGATTGTAAGCATTACCGGCATTATATAAACCAAAGCTGCCTGCTTTGGATCTTTTATGCTCATCTTTTGCTGAACAAACGTTGTAATTCCCATCAGGAGAGCGAGCCCTGAGATCTGGTCAATTCCAACAATAGGAAGTTTAAAAGGAAGTTTGGTTATCACATCGGGTCTGGAGAGATCGGTTATCCAGCCAACAAAAGGCTGCTGGCGAAGATCAATGGCAACCTGGAACAATCCCCACAATGCTATGAATATAGGCATTTGAAGAAGAAGAGGGAAACAACCGCCTGCAGGGTTAACTCCATAGGTTGAATAAAGCTTCATTGTTTCTTTGTTCATCTTTTGAGGATCGTCTTTATATTTTTCTTTTAGCTCCGTAATTTTCGGCTGAAGAAGCTGCATCTTCTTCATTGACTGTAAGCTTTGCTTTGTAAGAGGATGAATAACTATTTTTATGATGATTGAGAAAACAATAATTACCAAACCGTAATTAGGAATGAATCCGTGTAGAAAATTAAACAGCGGAAGCAAAACAAATTCTGCAATTGGTCTTACAATAAATGTTAATCCAAAGAAGCTTCCGAAATCTACTATTGCTTCAAAATGATTCTCATATTCCTTCAGGATACCATAATCAACAGGACCGATATATAGATTAAAATATTTTGATTCGACGTTTGTGTTTTTGAATGGAATTATAAATCTTCCGCTGTAAACTTCTCTTATCCCGGAATGACCGGTCTGTTCCCTGTACCCTTTAATATAAGCCCCTTCAACGCCGGAAGGATCCTGGGGTGCAATGATTGCAGCAAAATATTTATTTCTTATCCCAATCCAATCAACTCTTCCTGTAAAATCCTCCTCAAATGTTTCGCCCACATCAGAAGCATCAACAATTACCTGCTCATCTCCATAATAAACGCTTACGTTTGAGAAATTGGCTTCATCAATTGAGTTTTCTTCTACAAATCTTATCCCGCTCTCCCAGACAATATCATAAGCATTGTTGCTTATAATGTTATTCATTCCTATCAATTGAATATTAGAAACCGTGCTGTATTTATTCCCGTAAAAAGTATATATCTTTTTTATTTCACTACTCTTACGTGCATTTACAGAAAACTCTACTGTCAGGCTGTCTGTACCGGTTATTTTATAATATTCTCTATCTGAAGTTGAAGAGAAAATGAGTTCTCCGGTATTTATTGCCTTCCCATCTGTTGTAACAAAAGCAAGATCGTAAGGATTCCCCATTGAATGGTTAATCAACTGCACCATTGTTTGATATGTCGCGGTGTCTGCCCCTGCGGAATACCAGTTTTTAAATTCCTTGAGGAAATATTTCTTTAAATTCGCACCGTGTGTTGATAATTCAATTATTGCAACATCGGTTTCAATTGTTATAATTCTTTCTTCTTCATCAATGTAATCAAAATATTTCCCTAAGCTCTGCGTATCCTTTTTTGTTTCAGTAAGATCAATCTCTTTTTGCTGTTCAATAAGCTTTTTTGTAGTATCTCTTAATACTTCGGTAGTATCTTTTTGCTGGGTCTCCTGATTTGGTGGCGGAGTTGGTGAATTTAAATACAGCCAAATAACCAGAATTGCCCCAATTATGATAAATGCTAATAATGTTTGTCTATCCATTTAAATTCCAAAATTTAACGTACCGGGTCATTTCCGCCTTTGCTGAAAGGATTGCATCTTAAAATTCTCCAGGCTGTCTTGATTCCGCCTTTAATAACACCAAATTTTATAATAGCTTCTATACCAAATTCAGAGCAAGTGGGGTAAAATCTGCAGGATGGTGGCAATACCGGAGATATAATCTTTTGATATCCTCTTATAAGAAATACAAATAATCCTTTCATCACAATGTTCTTTTTATCATGCTCATTACTTCCAAAACACCAGGAACTATTTCATATAAACCTATCTTTTTATTTTTCTTTTCACTCAAAGCATATGCAGAGAAGATAAGTTTAATATTTTTTCTTGCCTTTGTTGCAGATGATTTAATTTCCTGTTTATTCAATCTATACGCTTCTTTAATTAATCTTTTAACCCTGTTTCGCCAAACAGCCTTTCCAAGTTTTTTAGAAACAACGGATGCTATTTTTACACCTTCTTCAGGATTTTCTTCTATAAGATAAATGGCTTTAATTTTTTGATCGCTGGATATTAATATTTTGCCGGAAGAGTAAAGTTCATCAAAATCTTTTTTACTCTTTATTCTTTCTTCTGAGGAAAGACTTTGTAGTTTCAAGACAATTATTTCTCATCGCTAACAGATAATTTTTTTCTGCCCTTTGCTCTTCTGCTTGCCAGAACTTTCCTGCCGTTTTTTGTTTTCATTCGTTCTCTGAAACCATGTTTGTTCTTTCTTTTACGATTACTTGGCTGATATGTTCTTTTCATAAACCTACCTTAAATAATTTTTCCCTTAAAATTAGATTATAAAGATACTAAATAATAGAATCTATGCCCAAATTTTAATTGATTAAAAAATATTTTCGATTCCGTTAAGAATTAATTTGCACGGAAAAATTTTACTTCATATTTTTTGTGTTGAGAGAGGCGCAATAAAACCTGTGAATATCTTGTGGATAATTTTTATTTGTGAAAACGTTCCACAGAATTTACTTAACCGCCCGCTTAAAACTTAAACTTAAATTTTGTGTGTAATTTTCAATACAAGTTCTATAAGTGGCTGTGCTCAAAGGGTTTGCCTTGCTGCATATAATGTTAACATGTTGTGGATATCTTGTGGTTGTCTGTTTATAATTCTGCTCTATTAAATTAAACTCAGGTTTTTTAATAAAGATATTTTTTTGTGGATAATTAATAAATGCTTAATACTCATTCTTCCAGTAAACAAATTTATTCTGAACCAACTATTATTTGGAAAGAATGCTTAAAAGTTATAAAAGATAATGTAACTTTAATGACATATAACACCTGGTTCCTTCCTATAAAACCACTGGAACTTGATAGCAATATTTTAAAGGTGCAGCTTCCCAGTCAATTTTTTTGGGAATGGATTGATGAACATTTTAACACTCTAATTTCGAAAACAATCCACCAGGTTCTTGGCCCTGATGCAAAACTTGCCTACATAATTAATGAAGAGAGTAATTCGCCATCGCACTTTATTTCCAAACCGGCTGTTATAAATAAGGTTCCGGAAAAATCAAAACAAAAAAATTTTGAACCTCACTTAAATCCTCGTTATACATTTGAAAATTTTATTAAGGGTGAAGGAAACCAGCTTGCCAGAGCTGCCGCTTTGGCAATAAGTGATAACCCAGGTGGAACTTCTTTTAATCCGCTCTTTATTTATGGCGGCGTGGGATTGGGGAAAACTCACCTTATGCAGGCTGCTGGAAATAAAATTCTTGAGATTAATCCTGATAAAAAAGTAATCTATCTTTCATCGGATACTTTTACTGTGGATTTTGTTGAATCAATTCAATCAAACAAAATAAATGAGTTTTCCAATTTCTACAGAGGAATGGATGCTCTGATAATTGATGATATCCAGTTTCTGATTGGAAAGGAAAAAACACAGGATCTTTTCTTCCATATTTTTAATACGCTTCATCAGTCTGGAAAACAGATTATCCTATCGAGCGATAAGCCTCCTAAAGAATTAAAAGGCCTTGATGACCGATTAATTTCCCGGTTTCAATGGGGATTATCGGCAGATATTCAACCACCCGAACTTGAGACAAGAATCGCAATTCTTAAGAGAAAATCAAGTGATTATGGAATGAATATATCATCCGAAATTCTTGAATATATTGCCACAAATATCACTAAAAATATCCGGGAACTTGAAGGCTGTCTTATAAAATTACTTGCAAACGCATCTCTCAATTCTGTTGAAATTGATTTTGAG
>JAUSIA010000239.1 GCA_030648225.1 Ignavibacteria bacterium
CCGATGGTACTCCGGCAAAATACTCTCCCAATAATATTCCATTTAAACCAAAAAGATTTATAAAAGTAAATCCTAACGGAGTTCAGGAGGGTGATTTTGTTTTTGTGATGGGATATCCCGGCAGAACTTATAAGCATCAGCCTTCAGATTACTTAGTTTACCAGCAAAAATATCAGCTCCCGTATATTTCTGAATTATATGAATGGATGATTAATCTTTACGAAGAACAAGGCAATAACGATCCTGAATTTGCCCTGAAAATATCATCTCAAATAAAAAGCCTGGCAAACGTAGAGAAAAATTATAAAAGTAAATTGGTTGGCATTGATCGTTTAGATATTATTGAAAAAAAGAATGAAGAAGATATACGGCTTGATGAATTTATTAAATCGAATGGTGAACTTAGAGAAAAGTATGGAAATGTAATTGAAGAAATTGATGAAGTGTACAATGACCTTTATCAATCTGGCAGGCTTCCGCTTATGTTTTCAGTTGTCAGCAGGTATTCTGCTGCATACAGGCTTGCAGAGATTCTTGTGGAAAAGCAGAAAGAGATGAACAAACCTGAGAGTGAAAGGAAAAATATTTATACCGAAAAAGGAAAAGATGATTTGGATAAAACTATAAATAATTTATTTAAAGATTTTTATCCTGAAGTTGATAAAAAAATATTTATAAAAATGCTGTCTGATGCTTCGGTTTTCCAGGAAACTTCCGGTATGGATATTTTTAAAGAACTTAATGAAAAATATTTAGCTGAAGTTTATGATGAAACATCTCTGCTTGATGAATCTGAATACAGAGAAACTTTAAAATTATCACTGGAAGATTTTGAATCTTTTGAGGACCCTCTGTTTAAACTTGTAAAAGAGCTTGAACAAATAAATGATATGGAAGAAAAGAGAGGTGATTTAAGAGAAGGAAATCTAAATGTACTTCTTCCAAAATATATGGAAGCAAAACGTCTTTGGCTCTCAAAAGATTTTGTGCCGGATGCAAATAGTACATTGCGTTTAACTTATGGCTATGTTAAAGGATATTCACCATCAGATGCAACATATTATTCGCCCATAACCACTTTAACAGGTGTAATTGAAAAAGGTAAAGAAAGCGGGGATTATGAGGTAAATAAAAAGCTGGTTGAGATTTATGAGAAGGGAGACCTTGGAAAATTTAAAGATGAAAAATTAAATGATGTTCCTGTAGCAATTTTATATAACACAGATACAAGCGGTGGCAATTCAGGCAGCCCCGTTCTTGATGCTTACGGGCAATTAGTTGGTGTTAATTTCGACAGAGCATTTGAAGGAACTATTAATGATTTTACTTGGAGTCCTCTTTACTCAAGATCAATTGGTGTTGATATACGTTATGTTTTATTTGTTACACAAAAAGTTGGAGGAGCAGATTTTCTTTTAAAAGAAATGGGAGTTTTATAAAATTAATGCTGGATTTTAAAGGTCCGGTTATATCTAAATTTTTACGTAATTGTACATTATGAACTGAGAATTTGTATGGAATATTTCCTCCCAAAATAATACAAAACAGGTAAAAATTACCTTTGACTTACTTTTCTGCCCAAGGCTCTCCTTCTGGAAAAGGAAGATGGAATCAAAAAAAAATTAATCCTTCCAAATCTCCACAAGTTATTTCCAGTAATAATGGACTCTTTCTTTTCTTATTTGACTTTTAGCAACAAAATATTCTTAAGAAATTAGAAAAATTAACTCAATTATATACTCATTTTTAAATTCTAATTTTGAGACCAGTGTGGCATTGAACATGACGTAATAGAGCAGGTTTTTATTCTTATACATGAAAAAACTTGATTTGTAATTATTACAACATTCAGAAGAATTATTATAAAAGATTTTAGAATCGGAGGAATAAATGGATCTTCGCAAAATTGCCTTTCTTGAAACATACACCTTAGAAAATGATGGTGGTATAATGGGTGCTATTCTCGTAACTGATGGTGATACCAAACCACTCGAGTTCAGGGTAACTGCACCGATTAAACCTACAAATTTTCAGAAGACTCTTTATGGAGATGTACTTCTTGAGCACATTTTAACGGAGCTTGTTTCTGTCCCTCTGCTTAATGCAATTAATGAAGAGATTGATTTGATTCTTGTCAGAGATCCTCTCTTCCTGGGTGTTAATGAAAAGCAGGGAATAAGAGTAGTAAGAGTTATAAATGAGGAAGATAAGAATTTTAAAGCAGGTAAATCTATTCAGGAACTTGCATCTTCAAACGGAAGCCCAAAAACTTATGTTGAGACTTCCAAGAAATTTGAATCGGAATTAGCAGAGATAAAAGCAAAACTCAGTTTTTTATCAGAACATAGAAACCTGGTAGAACCATTCGACAGACTGAAAGTTGCCTGCGAGCAGGTTCACCTTCAGAAGACTGGTGAGTAAATCTGCCAAAGACGGATAAATTGAATGTACAAAACAATCAGGAAAAAGGTTGCTTCTACTGTTTCTGAAATTGAAAGAACTGAAGATTTTGCCTGGGGTAAATGGCTTAAAGAACCTGCACTGAGTGAACATACCATAGAAGGTTTCCAGACTTCGCTTCTTGATACCAACCAATATAACTCCTGGCTGGAAAAACCGGAATTCCAGAAAAAGAAATTTGATTTCAGGGAAACATTTGTTTTTCCCGAATCTAAAAATCTACATCCTAAAAAATTTAAAACTCACACAGTCTTTTTTGGTCTTGCAAAAACTGAAGTAAAGAAATTAAAACTTTTTGACAGACAATTTAAATTTGAACATAAACCTGAAAAAGTAGAGTTTAGAAGTATTTCTGTGAAACTGAAAGATATTAAATGGAATTTATCCCCAACAAAAGTTGAAGAAAAGCCATGGGAATTAAAACCATATATCTTAAAAATTGATCTGCTTGAACCGGATAATTTGGTGCTTAATAAATATGCCGGTAAAGAATCTAAAGTAGAGTTTAAAGTTGTAAAAGCTCCTCCAAAAATTTATAAAGTAAAGATCACTGGTTTAGATAAAATAAAGCTTGCCAAAATTTATTACCTTAAAAACATTAGCCTGCACGATGTAAGAATATTAAGAGATTCATATAATCTTCTTACTAAACCCGCAGTTCAGCAGGAAGATCTAAAATATTTTGTAACTGAAGAGGAGAAAAAGACGGAAGTTTTACAGGAAGAAACTATTGTTGAAGAGACGAAACCTGTTGAGGAAATAAAACATGTTGATACGGAAGAATCAGAAGGGATATATAATGAGTTTATTAATAAGAGTATTGATCAGCAAATGTCTGAAATTCTTTCCGGTGACTTCAATCCTGTAGAATTAGTTAAAGAGGATCAAATTCAGCAGGAAACAAAACCTGAAGAAACTTTGGAAGCCCCGGTTTCCAATGAAGATATTTACAACCATGAAAAAGAAAAAATTATTGAGGAACCTGAAGAAGCTGAACCCGAGGAAGTTGAAGAACCTGATGAAGCTGATGAGAATGAACATGAAAATGAATTTGAGTCTCTATATTACTTTCAGGAATCAGGTGCTGAATTTTTATTAGACGGGAAGCGTGCTCTATTATCAGATGAAATGGGAATGGGGAAAACTATACAGGTGATCGCCGCTTTGAAGAATCATTTTGCAGGCAAAAAAATTAAGTCTGCAGTTATTGTTTGTGAATCAACTGAAATCGGGAGTTGGGGAAAAATAACCGGAGATGTTGATGGATGGCTGGGACATTTTCATCAAAGAGCACCGGAATTAAAAGTTGAAGCAGGGGACGGAACTCCGCAGGAAAGAAGCAAACAATGGAAGGAACTACCTGATGTTTTAATCCTTTCTTACGATTCTTTCTTTTTTGATCTTGAAGAAAATATTATTAATTCAAAAGAACTGAAGAAAATCAACTGCTTTATTTTTGATGAAGTCCATAATTTATTTAATCATAAAAATTATAACACCCAAAAACTTTCAAAAGCAATTAATTCAAAATATCTCTGGGCTCTAACAAGTTACCCTGAAGAGGCAGTAAAAGAAAAATTAGAAAAAGTATTTAAAGAGAAACTTTCAATTAAAAATTACCTTGGAAGATCAAGGAAAGAAGTTGCAGGAGATCTTCGCGGAATTACCTGGCAGAACAAATGGCTTACTCTTGATGAAGAACAGGTTGAAGACTATAATGAAGCATTTGCAACTGCAAAAGAAAAAGTGCAGTGGTTTCTTGAATCGGGAAATCCACTAAGGTTTAATGCTAATGTATTTACGCTTCTTCATCAGCTTAAACAGGTCTGCAACTTTTCCGAGAAAAAAGGGAAGAGCAGGAAAACAAAAATACTGCTGGAGCATGTAAACCGGATTGAAAAAAACAACCAGAAAGTTGTTATCTTTTCACAGTATGATAAAGCGGGGACGAAGAAGATTGAAGAGGTGTTGAATAAAAACAATATTAAATTTCTTTCTTATGCACCCGGAATGTCAACCAAGGAAATGGAAACTGTACTGAAGAATTTCAGCAGCCCCGCAGGAAGCGGGGTAACCGCACTTGTTTCCGGTATTAAACCTTCAAGAGTAAAAATTCCTTCAGGAAATATTTCTTATGTTATTCATTTTGATCTATGGTGGAATCCAGCTTCATTATGGCAGACTGAGGAAGCAGTAATTGGTTCATCAAATGGAGAAAAACAAAACCTGAACGTTTACAGCTACCTAATGAAAGGAACAGTTGAAGAAAGAATTCATTCGCTTCTTTATAAAAAAGGATTCCTCAATAAGCATGTAATGGAAACAGTAAACCCTGATTCTATAGCAGAGATGTTAACCAATCCGGAATGGCTTGAAATATTTGATATGCCTGATGAAGAATATAAACAGAGATATCAAAAAGGACTCCTTGAGACAGAAAGGAGAATTGATAACTATTCAATAAACGAGTTTATGGAGAGAGGTAAAAACTTTTTTGCAAAGCTTGGTTATAAGAATCTTGATGCAGCAGAAAATAAAAATGGTGATTCATTTGATATAAGGGGAATTTTCAAGAAAGCAAAGTTCGATCAGCAGATGAGCGCAAGGTTTTTGCTTAAAGAAACTGTAAACGAAGATGAAGTTAAAGCACATCTTGCTGAACTTAAAGTGAAATCAAGTAATGGAAAGTTTTTTCTTATCACAAAAGGCACTTTTGAAGGTGACAAAGTCATTCGCCCGAATGAAGCATTAATAGACCGCAGACTGCTCATTAATTATTTCTACCAGTTTATAGTTATATAGACTCTTTCCTTTTGCTGCATTTGATTTCAGTAAATTTTGATTTTAATAACCGACGGAATAAATCCTTGCCTAAGACAAAGAAGATTCTGAATATATCTTTACTGTTGTTCTGTTTCAAAGTTGGTTTTAACTTTTTTCCCTTTTATAAAATCTGAAAGTTCTATAAACCCCCCTGAAAGAGAGACTAATACTGTATAAAAAAACAACAGGAAGGAATAAGCCATAGCATCTCCTGCAGGTATTCCATAATTACCCAATAAGAAAACTAATGAGCCTTCTCTTACTCCCAGTCCGGCAAAAGAAATTGGAAGTATCGCTAATATTCCTATTACCGAGCCGATCCATGCAATGTCAAAAAAAGTAATATTAATTCCCAGGGATAAAGCTAATAAATAGGCAGCTATAATCCCTAAAAAATGATAAAAGAATAGTAGCCCAAAGATTTGAAAATTATCTTTCAAAGTTAATTTCTGGAATTTTTGTATTGACTTGAAAAGTTTCGGAATAATGTTTTTGATTAGTTCAGGAAATGGAATAAACAATATCTTTCTTTCAAAAAAAGTTAAAAATCTGGAGTTAAGTAGAAGAAAATATGAAACAATTATAATTAAGAAGATAAACAACCAAATTAGAATAAGCTGATTTTGCTTGGCCTTTATGAGTGCTGGCAATGAAAAAATAATTCCAGTATAGAATAACATAAGTATCTCAAGGAAACGGTTAAAAACAACAACGGCAGCAGCATCTGATTTGCTTCCATATTTAGAAAGCTTGTACCACTTTATAGCTCCGCCCGAAAGTGTTCCCGGTAGAAATAGGCCGTAAAACCTTGTAGCCATCTGTATCTTTAGTATCTGAAAAGTTGAAATAATTATTCCCATTGCTCTGGTTAAATAACCGGTTTCAAAAGCTGATAAATAAACGATTGGTATACAAATAAGTATGCTAAGAATTATTAAGAAAATATCTGCATTTTCCAAAGATTTAACGATCTCATAAATCGGTATCTTGTAAAAGAGAAATGAAAGAATAGTCCCAGAAATAGCAAGTTTTAAAAACAGTTTGATATTTTTTTTCATTTTAGATTTAAAATAAAGCAGGATTTTTTTTATAAGATATCTTCGATCACCTTGCCATCATAATCTTCAAGTACTGAAACACCAAGGAGATGAAGAATAGTTGGAGCTAAATCTACGATATGTTTCTTTTCAAAAGTTGAATTTATTTTAATGTTTTTTCCAGCAGCTAATAAAAACCCTTCCGGACGATGGTTGCCGCTTCTGCCATCAGGATTAATCCCCGGTGAGGGCCATTCCAGCTCACCATATTCTGATGAAATTATTTTTTTATAGCTTACTGCAGGTTTAAATTTCCATTTTACTATAATATCGGGTAAATTATTAAACCCATTCCCCTTATAAAATATTTGGTCACTTCTGCTTATGCTTTCTACCACAGGTTCAAAATTATTTGCATCTTTAAAAGTTTTCAACCCTTCAATTACTTTATTGCAAAGCCAATCATATTCTTCCCCTTGTTCGACTATACCTTCCTTTTCTCTTCCTTTTAAATTAATTCTGATATAACCCTGAAGATCGGCAACTAAGTTAAAGACTTTAGTTGTGGTCCAGTCTACTTTACCCATTCGCCAATAGGCCGTCATTTTATCTTGCAGCCAGAATGGAAGGAACTTTCTAAAATTTGATCTCCATTCCAATGGAACTGCATTTCTTAATTTTTTTATGAAATTATCACTTTTAATTTTTTCTGATTCCGCTTTACCATTTAAAATCCTTGCGATCATTTGAAGCAGAATTTTATCAGCAAGAGTTGTATTCACTCCCATTCCATGCAGCGAAAAGATTAAAATTGTAGCTTCCTTACTGGTGCAATTTATAATTTTGCCTATAGCTTCATCGCAGGATTGATAAATGTCCCTTAAGGCATTATCAAATTGTATTTTCTGTTCTTCTGAAAAATCACCTTTTATATTTGTTGGCTCCCAAAATTTATGTCCTCCTCTGTGCGTGGAAGAAAAACAGCATAAGAATAAATTCCATTCTTCATCTTTAATTAAAGCAGTAACAAGTTCAGCTTCTTTTTTATTAGCGTTGATCAACTCATCTTTTAATTTCAAAAGATCAGTCATTTCCTGAAGTCCGCCTACTTCATCACTAATTGGCGGTTTACCAAAATTTTTTATTACCCAATTAATCTTTTCTTTTGGAAAAGATGATATAGGATAAATCCTGTCATGCAAAGCCCAGCCTGAAATTTCAATTCCATTGAATGTTTTAGGCGGGTATGTTAAAGGCATATCAACTGCAATAACTTTACAATTATTGTCTAATAGTCTATAGAAAGGAGTTGCCGGAATCCATTCTGGGTTTGGTCGTTCATAATCCATTTTATCACTGTTCCATTGAAGATAATGGTAAAACCCATGTTTTCCGGCAAGAGTTGATGTGTGGAAAGTTGGCCAGGTTGAACCTACCAGCCAGTCGGCTGAGGAATTTAATCTTCCATAGGTTCCCTTTAAACGCAAAGAAGCTAAATTTTTTAAATATCCTTCATTCATCCATCTTTCAATTAAGCTTGGTTCAGCAGCATCTAAACCAATAGCAAGAATTTTTTTAGTTGATTTCATTTAAAAAAATTTCCTTTCCGTTTTTATTAATTGAAATACGGGTTGCTTCAATTGCTAATATTGCGGCAATTCCATCTTTGATCCCGGGATGAGCCTGATTATTTAATCTGATTAATTCGAAGAAATTTTTTAATTGAATATCATAAGTTTTTTTTATAGGCGAAGTCTTCCTCGTGAGTTTTCTTTTAATCATATCATTTAAGTCAAGGAATGATCTAATATTTCCCGGTTCCGGATTTATCCTTACCGAAGAAAGAGTTACAAAAAAAGTTTCATTATCACTTCTTACTTTAATTGATTTTATTGTTTTGTTTAAATGTGAAAGATGACATTTAATAGAAATTCCTCCGGAAATTTTAACATTCATTTGAAAAATATCTTCACCTGCTGAAACAGCAGATATTGATTTTATCTCCTTATTAAAGATGAATCTTATTAAATCAAATAAATGAGGACCTAAATTGTCTAAGGGATCGCTAATAAATGAAACGGGGTTCCACTTACTATAATTACTCGTAAGGACCATTTCTGCTGAATTAATTTTTGGATTTTCAGAAAGTTTCTCTTTTAAATGAACTATTGGCTGCCAATATCTATGATTAAAGCCCATCATAAGAGATGCTTTTGAAGATGATTCCAGCTCAATTAGTTCTTTTATTCCTCCTGTTGATAATGCCAGCGGTTTTTCGACTAATACATATTTATTTTTTTTTAATAACTCAGAAGACAATGCAATGTGTGTATCAGGCGGGCTGCATATAATTCCGGCATCAATTTGGTCAATTAAATTTCCATCCAGTGAATGATAATGAAAACAATTTTTAAATTTTTTACCGATCAACTCTCTTCTTTCTTCATTAGGGTCTACAACCGCTACAACTTCAACATCGGAAAATTTATTTATTGCCGATAAATAAATTAATTCAGCAGCCCTGCCGCATCCTATTAATCCAATTTTTAATGAGGGAATCAAGTATGTTCCTTCAAAAGCTTTTGATTACCTTTCCAAAATCCTTTTGTCCAGGCTGATAATCCCAAAATTAAAAAAGGGAAGTAAAATATAATTCTTACAATTCCTATCGGATTCCACTGCATCGTCCGGACTGAAATATAAATTAACCTCTTAAATCCGAACAGAAGCGAATATAACCAACTGCTTCTAAATTTATTTTGTTTGGAAGAAATCTTTAGATTTAAATAACCTCTATAAAAACCAAGACTTTCATTATGCTTCATAAACCCGGTAAAATTTTTTCTGCCGCTATGATGTATAACTATTTGAGGATTAAAAATAATTTTACCTTTACATATTCTAATTGCAGATTCACTAAATTTTACATCTTCGCCGGTTTCAACCTGTTCCGGAAACCCACCTGTCTTAATAAATAATCCTTTAGTAATTCCTAAATTGCACGCCGGGAAATGACTAATATTATTTGATGGACGATGCTTCTGGAAATCGGGGAACTGCAATAAATTATCAACAGATGCAATTGGATGAAATGGGTATAAATTAATTATCGGACCTATAACTATTTCATTTCCATCTTTTAGAGATGAAAAAATTTTAAAGACCCAGGTTGAAGAAGGGACACAATCTGCATCTGTAAAAGCTAAAAGGTTTGATTTCGAATTTAATACACCAAGATTTCTTGCTTTTCCAGGATACATTAATGAATTAGAAGAAATTAAAATTACATTTGGTATCGAATTAATTAATTGTTTTACCTCCTGGTCATTTCCACTTTCCACAACTATCACTTCAAATGGATAATCAAAATTTTGATTTTGTAATCCATTTAAACAGCATGCTAAGTCCTGTTTATCACCATAAAAAGGTATAACCACTGATATTACTATAGAGGAAATTTGAGAATTGACTTCACTGTTCATCTTATTTGAACAAACTTAAAAAACTGCGAAAATGAGTATAAACTATTTTATACTCCCCGCGAGTTAGCTGCTTGAGAATAAGTATCAATGTTTTAAATGGTAAAACGGAAAAAATAGTTATAAGTTGCAAGATATTTGCATGTTTTTTTATTAAATAAAAATAATTCTTTACTTTGTAAAACTCATACTCATCTACTGCTTTACCTCTTCCTTTTTTGCCCCCCTTATGATAAATAATTGCTCTATGGTTATAAAAAATCTTAAAACTTTTTTCTTTTGCCCTGATTGAAAAATCAACATCTTCCCACCCATAGGGATTAAAGTTTTCATCAAAAAGTCCAACTTTGCTAATTAGTTCATTACTAACGAGACACAATCCTCCACATGATGAAATGAATTTAGATTGATCATATTGTCCTTCATCTTTTTTTCCACCTCCAATATTAACAATCTTACCTGTGAATAGATTAACAGACATTCCTCCTGCATATCCAATTATCCCAGGCATATTCATTATATAGCATTTTGGTGTAACAATGCCGATGGTTTTATCCAAATCAAAAGATTTAACCATTTCGGAAAGAGCATATTTTTCTACAATAACATCATTATCTAAAAACAGAATAAATTTATAATTAAATTTTTCATTGGCGAACCTGATGCCGAGATTACGTCCCCCTGCCACTCCTAAATTTATTTCACTTTCAATGAGATGAATATTTGGGAATTCATTTTTAATTGCATCCACCGATCCATCCCTGGAGCCATTATCTACAACAATAACTTCAAATTCTTTATAGTCCTGTTTGAATATACTGTTTAGACATTCAAGAAGATCCTCTTTTTTATTGTGATTTAAAACGATTATAGCAACAAGATGCTTTTTATACATAATGGGTTGATTTTCCTCAAACATACTTTTTCAGGATATTTAATAAAAACATTATTGTAAAAATCTATATGGTTGCTTATTGTGACCCTGCTAAATTTTTGAAACTCCTTTTTGCTACCTGCCCGTGACTTCTGCAGATTCCAATAATGGGATCTTGAAAAAGAGAAATTTAATAATTCCCCTGAAACATCAGGAAGATACAGTATACTTTGATTCTTGAGAATAAATTTTAAAGACTTTTTCCAATTCTTTAAAAGATAGATCCGGCTTTGAAAGTATTCTGAGATTTTCTTTAAGATGTTCAAATGATTTTGTTCCTGCAATAAGAGTTGATACCTCATGAAATTTAAGAATAAACCTGATAGCAGCTTCGGGTATAATTTTTTTATTAATTTCCTTTTCCAGCTTTTTTAAGTTTCCCTTATGTCGCTCATAAAATTCTTGCCCGCTTATTAAAGATCCGGTTTTCACTTTGCCATATTCTGTTAATAATCCTCTTGCAAGAGGCACTTTTGCAATTATTCCGATTTTTTTTTGCTCAAGAAATGGGAAAAGTTTCCACGCAGCTTCCTGATGAAGCAAATTAAACTCTATCTGTAAAGCTGAAATTTCAGGATAATTTAAACACAAAACAGCATCATCTATTGTATGTGCAGAAACCCCATAAAAACGAATTTTACCTTCTTTCTTCAGCTCGTTTAAAATTTTAAATATTTCTCCTTTTTGGATTAATTCAGTAGGAGGATTATGGAGAAGATAAAAATCTATATAATCTGTATTAAGCCGTTTTAAACTTTTCTCTATAGATGATTGAATATGCTTATAAGAAAAATTCTGATTTTTTTTAGATAGTTTCTTTAAATTCTTTTTAAATGGAGCAATCAGCTTTCGTGCATTACCAAGAAAAGGGATTAAACTTTTAGCCCTTAAGCTTAATGACGATGGCAAAAAACCAACTTTTGTACAAATAATTACTTTACTTCTTTTATTCCCGAATGCTTTGCCGATCAATATTTCCGAATGTCCATAAGCATAGCTATCAGCAGTATCAAAAAAGTTAATACCGTTTTCAAAAGCATAGTTCAGAACCTTGAGAAATTCATTTTCATCAGCATAGTTAAATATTGAATTGCCGAGGGAAGAACAACCCAATCCCAGTTCAGAAACTTCTAATCCTGTAAAGCCTAAATTTCTATAATTCATATTTGCTAAAATAAGATTATGAACTTATCATATCATTTAAAACTTCCCCATCAATATCATCCGGGATTGGCACATTAAAAAAATGAAGAATCGTTGGAGCAATATCCATAATATTTTTTTCTTCAAGCTGCTTTAAGGGTTTGATATTTTTTCCATTAGCTATTATGAAACCGTAAGTTTGATGTGCACCTGAACGCTTATCGGGAAGTTCTCCTTGTATTGTTCCAATTCGTGTTGAATAAAGAGAATCTATAGGGTTTTCTCCTTCCCATTTTATTATTATATCGGGAAGATCATTAATATATTTACCACTATATCGCTCTCTTACTTTTATAACTTCTTTTACAGCTTTACTCCCTGTTCGAGGATTAATTAATTCGAGAAAAACATTCTTTATCTCTTCACATATAATATCATATTCTTTACCAGGATTTACTTGTCCCAGTGGCTCACGCCCATTTAAATTAATTCTTATGGCTCCGGTAAAATCGGTTGGAACAGTAAAAGCCTTGCTATATTTCCAATCATTTCCCAATGTTAAAAATCTTCTTGTCCAGTCATCCCACAATTTTGCAGGAACAACTTTTTTAACTTTTTCTATCACCTGGGCAGAAATTAAATTTTCAACTTTTTTTATTGCATAAGGTCCCCATCTTCCGGCGGGAAAGAATTTTTCTAATATATTTTTATCATTTTGGTGATTACCATTTCCTGCCAATCCGATTTTTTTTAATATTTCAGGAACGAGGTGTTGCCCCGAATAATTTGGTCCCATTCCGGTATTAGAAAAAATAAAAATTGTTGCCTCAGGATATATTTTAATTATTTCACTTAGCGATTTATCAACTTCTTTATAAACATCAATAATAGCATCTCCACACAATTTGGCAGTTTCAGGGTTATATTTTGGATTTTTTTCATCCATCAAATGCCAGAAATAGTGGCCAGCCCAGTGCATTTCAGCAAAACCTATAAGAAAAAAATCCCAGGGTTCTTTTTCCATTATCCATTTTACGATTGAAGTTCTCTTCTTTACACCAATTAAAAGTTTCTGCCGGAGTTCTTCCCATTCATCTGCATCTTCAATTATTTTTTGATACCAACCTTCAAGAGGATGATGCCCAAATCTTGAAAAAATTTCTTTAAGCAGTTCCGGAGGTTGTGAACATTGTTTGAAATTTAAA
>JAUSIA010000246.1 GCA_030648225.1 Ignavibacteria bacterium
GAATAAAAAAATAAAAATGACGCTGCAATAAAGACGATAATAAATGCGTTGATATTAATGAAAGTAGAAATAAGAAGAGATAGAACCGAGAGAATAATATAAAATGTTAATGCTTTTTTTGAGGATAGTTTGCCGGATGGCAAAACTCTTTGCGGTTTATTTATCTTATCAATGTTGATATCGAAATAATCATTTATAACATTGCCAGCCATTGCAGTTAATGCACCTGATAATCCCGCAAGAAATATTTTTAATACTGAATAGCTTCCATCTGCACTTATGATTGATGCAACAATTATAACAAGAAATGTAATTAGTGAGTTGAGAGGGCGGGATATTTTTATATATGCAAAAACTTTTTTACTGAAAGACATAAAATGATATTAATTTTTTTGAACCAAATTTATATCAATTCAGATATAATAGGAAATAAAGAAAGAGATTTACCCTTACTAACCCAATTTCATTCTGCTTTGGAGCGATTCGGGAAGTCTAAAACTCATTCACTATTCCAAAATGAATTTTACCACCTGAAAAAGAATCTCCTTCACCGAGAGCAAAGCTAACACCCAAAACGCCGAGACCTGTTTCGATATTTAATCCTAAACCATAACCGTATAGAAAATCTTCACTCTTTAAGATATTTCTTTCAAGATCTGCTTCACGGAGATAATATCCTGTATCAAAAAAAAGAAAAGCAAAAGTTCTTCTTGTAAGAAGAAGACGGTATTCAAGGTTTGTCCATAAAATTCTTGCACCAAGAAATTGATCTTCCCTGTAACCTCTTAAAGAGTTTGTTCCACCCAGCCGGAAAAGATCGCTGTTTTCAAAAAAGGAGCCGCGCAATTCTCTTCCATGAACTCCTGCAGCAATAATTTGTCTTGAAAAGATTTCAAAGAAATAGGAAAAGTCTGATGCAAAACGCTGGAGATTAATTTTAGTCTGAAGACCCGGAGTAATGAATTGAACAGGACCATTTATCGTTTTCCTGCTGAAAGAATATGCATTTAGAAAATACAAACCCGATGCTGGCGAATAAGGATCATCTCTTGTATCAATTTTAAGATTTATTCCTGTTGTTAAAAGGCTGGAATTAAAAACCTTAAAAATAGGAGATTGACTTTCTGTAGGAATTATCTCCTCTGTTCCCAAAAGAAGAGAAGCGGAAATTTCTTCTGTTGCAAGAAACTCAAGAGCACCTTCGAATCTTCTTTGCACATAAGTCGTATCCTGTTTTCTCTGGAAAAGTCCGAGATTAATATTAAATGGATAATCAAGAAGCCATGGTTCAAGATATTTTAATTCAAGCTCCTGTGAGTTCCTATCAAACTGCTGCCATCTTATTGCTGCTGCCCTGCCAGTACCAAATAAGTTACGCAGACTTATATTTACTAATCCCGTTAAATATCCTTTCTCATTTTCATTTGCAGGAGGAATGTACCCGATTATTCCATCGAAGTTGTTTGTCTGCTTCTCCTTCACATCAATTAACAAAACCCCCTGGTTATCTGAATTAAAATAAAACTGCGGAGTATTAACCGGCTCAAAAAATCTCAGCCTGTTAAGTCTTGCAGGAAATTCAGCAACTTGGTTCTGTGAATAAACTGCACCGCTGTCAATTCTTAACTCTCTTGTAATTACATAATCTTTTGTTGATGTGTTGCCGGTAATCTCAATCTTATCAATAGTACTTTTGCTTCCTTTTTCAATACCAAGATTTATTTCAGCCAGGTTTTCATCTTCTATTTTTTTTAATTGAACTGAAGTGACTATTATTTTAGCAAATGGATAACCGTTATCTTCAAGATAAGTCAGCATTTCAGAAATATTTTCTTCCAACTCATACTTGTTAAATACTTGTCCTTCCTGGTATTCAAATAAATCTGTAAATCTCTTTTCAACAGAATCCTTACCATTAATATTTATTTCACTTACATAAGTTGGTGAACCTTCAAATATATTTATAGAGAGAGAAACTTTTTGAGAATCAGGAGAATAGGTTAGACTGTCTTCAGAGAATTTAAAATCAAAATAACCTCTTGTACTTAAATGATGCGCAGTTCTGCTTTTAACTGAATCCATAATGCCCGGAAACATCCGCATACCGGTTGTAACACCAGACCATTCATGATATAAGTTATCAGAAAAAACTGTATTACCTGTAATTTCAAACGATTCTATAACCTGTGAGAAATTTGTTGAGACAAAAAGAATAGAAAAATAAATAATTTTTTTAACGGGGTGTAACATCTATGGTTTTCATTTTTTTACCGATAGTAGAAAGTTTAATCTGATCAGCAATCTTTTCTGCTTCATCAAGCGAGACATTACATATATCCAATGTAAGTGCATTCAAACTACCTAAAGCAGAAGCGAGCTTAATTGATTCTTCAAAAGTTTTATCTTTATATAAATTGTAAACTATGCCTGCAACAAAAGAATCGCCGCTGCCTGTTGCATCAACCTCCTCAATTTTAAGATTTTCAACTTTGTAATGGTAGTCAAAATTTGAAGCATAAATATCTTCTTTACCATTTGTAATAAAAGATTGTTTTATTCCTTTTGAATAAAGATGATTGAGAAAGTTTAATTTATCGTTTTCTGTTTTCAACGAAATATTCAGAGATTGTTCGACTTCAAAAACATTATTATGGAGAACTGTTGGAGACTGTTCAATACAATCTTTTAAGTGATTGCCATAAGTATCACAGACAGAAATTTTATTGTAGCGATTTGAGATTTCAATTCCGAATGGAAAAACAGAATCTGTTTCTCTACAGGGAGAACTTCCTGAAAAAACTACTATCTCACAATTCTTTATCATCTTTTCAAGCTTTAATTTAAATTCTTCAACTTCTTGAAAAAGGATGTGATAATCTGGTCCAAAAAAGGTTGTGGCTTTCCGGTTTGAATTATCAATAGTTATAACAGAATATCTTGTTTCATTTTTAGTCTGAACAAAAGTGAAATCTATTTTTTCTTCTGAAAGAAGAAGCTTAATAATTTTACCATTATTGCCGCCAAGAAAGGTATATGTAAGATTTTTAACGCCGAATTTATTTAACTGCCGGCAGACATTAATTCCTTTCCCGCCAGGTTTTAATTCTTCTTTCGGATTTCTATGAAAAGAGCCTACGCTAATAACATCATAGCTCAATCTTTTTTCAAGGAGGGGGTGTAATGTTACAGTAAGAATCATAAAAAATTGAAAGATTGAAAAATTACCCCGCCACGGCGGGATGCCGCAAAATGCGGGACAAGATTACAATATAGTTTCTTTGATTAATTTTTTAATCTTTAAATCTTTTTAATCTTTCAATAATTAATTCCTAAACCTGAAATCATCACCATAAAGCGGTGTAATAAGACGGTAGTCTCCGAAACCGGTTTCATCAACAAAGACAAAACTCCGGTTTAACTCTTAGTATTGCCATACTTCATAAGGTTTGGATTCAAGATCGAATGGATGCCTGTCAATGTTATTTGGTGAACCAAGAATAATAAAAACCATTCCCCTGTCGGAGCGCCATCCTTCTACATAATGTGAAAAATTCTCATTGGCATATGCGACTCTTCTATAGTATTCATTAAATAGTTCATTCTCTTCCGTATTAGGAGTTGGATCTTTTTTCTTCCAGAAATCAAGATAACGATCTACTTTTTCATTCTCGCTCTCA
>JAUSIA010000253.1 GCA_030648225.1 Ignavibacteria bacterium
CTGTAACAAACCTGTCTAATTCATCTCTGAAATTTGGATGAGCAATATCTATTAGTGCTTTTGCTCTTTGTATGAGTGTTTTACCATATAGGTCTGCAATTCCATACTCAGTTACTACAAAGTGAACATCACCTTTAGTAGTAGTAACCCCCGCTCCCTTTGAAAGATACGGAACTATCTTAGATACTTTTCCATTTCTTGCGGTGGAAGGAATTGCAATTATTGGTTTTCCACCTTTACTTCTTGAAGCACCCCGGATAAAATCCAATTGTCCGCCGAAACCACTATAAAAATAAGTACCAATTGAATCTGAACAAACCTGTCCTGTAAGATCAATTTCAATTGCAGAATTTATTGCAACCATCTTTTCATTCTGTGCAATGATAAAAGGATCATTGGTATAATTTGTAGGATGAAATTCAAGCAAAGGATTATTATCTATAAAATCAAAAAGTTTTTTTGTACCTAGTACAAAGGAAGCTATAATTTTACCCGGATGAAGTGTTTTCTTTTCATTTGTTATAATACCTTTTTCTACAAGTTTAATTACACCGTCAGAAAACATTTCGGTGTGAAGACCAAGATCTTTCTTATCAAAAAGATATCTTAAAACTGCTTCTGGTATAGCACCAATTCCGAGTTGAAGTGTAGAGCCATTTTCAATTAAAGTTGAAATATGTTTACCTATCTGTTGATAAATTTCCTGGCTTTCCGGAGATTTAAGCCGTTCTTCATATTTCAATTCATTAAGAGGCGCATCAACTTCAACGCAGTAATCTATTTTATCTATGTGGATGAAAGAATCTCCAAGAGTTCTGGGCTGGTTGGGATTTATCTGTGCAATTACAATTTTAGCAGATTCGGTTGCAGCTTTCGTAGTTTCAATTCCAACCCCATAACTGCAGAAGCCGTATTTATCCGGCGGAGATACATTTATTATTGAAACATCAATAGGGAGAATTCCTTTATAAAAAAGATTCGGAATTTCATAAAGAAAAATAGGGGTATAATCTGCTCTTCCTTCATTAACAGCTTTTCTTACATTAGCCCCGATAAAAAGTGCATTGTGCCTGAATCTTCCTTCGATTTTTTGATCTGAATAAGGAGTTATTCCTAATGTTAAAAGATGAATGACCTCAACGTTGCTGAGATGTTCAGAGTTTTCACACATTGCATTTAATAAAACCTCTGGTGTAGCACAGCCGGGGTGCACATATACTCTCATTCCCGATTCAATAGCTTTAACAGCTTCTTTAGGTGCACATAATTTTGAATTATAAGAATCTATCCATTTCATTGTTCATATTCCTTTTTATTCACGGGCAAGATGCCAGTGCTCTGCCGATCTCCATAAACTTGATAAAATTAATTCTCTCATAAAGAAAAATTCTTTAGGAAGCTTATCATAAAGTTTTGCAAAAAGTTCTTCGTGCGATAATATTTCTTCTTTCCATGCTTCCCTGTCAATTAACATGATTTTTGTAAACATTTCGGGAGTAAATTCTTCTAAGCCCTGCCAGTTAAGATCTTCATACTTTGGGATCCATCCTAAAGGGCTTTCAACAGAATAACCTTCTCCTTTTGCCCTGTCAATAATCCATTTCAGAACTCTCATATTCTCACCAAAGCCTGGCCAGATAAATTTTCCTTCATCATCTTTACGAAACCAGTTAACACTAAATATCCTTGGCGGATTATGAATGTTCCTCCCAAACTGCAGCCAGTAATTAAAATAATCAGCCATATGATATCCGCAAAAAGGAAGCATAGCCATGGGGTCTCTTCTCACTTTACCAACTTCTCCTGTTGCAGCAGCAGTTGTTTCAGAACCCATTGTAGCGGCAAGATATACACCATAATTCCAGTTGAAAGATTGATACACTAATGGCACCGTTTTACTTCTTCTTCCTCCAAAAATGAAAGCACTGATTGGTACGCCTTTAGGATTTCCAAATTCAGAATCAACACAGGGACATTGGCTGATTGGAGCAGTAAACCGTGCATTTGGATGAGCGGCTGGTTTACCGGAATCGGGCGACCAAGGTTTTCCCTTCCAATCCTTAAGTCTTCGGGGAGGTGTTGAGGTCAATCCTTCCCACCATACATCTCCATCTTCTGTTAATGCAACGTTTGTAAAAATTGTATTGCCTTTAATTGTTGCCATTGCATTCGGATTGGATTTTTCCGAAGTACCTGGTGCAACGCCAAAAAATCCTGCTTCGGGATTAATGGCATACAATCTACCATCTTTACCTTCTTTTATCCAGGCAATGTCATCACCAACAGTTGTAACTTTCCATCCTTTAAAACCTCTTGGAGGAATTAGCATTGCAAAATTAGTTTTTCCGCAGGCGCTTGGAAAAGCGGCAGCTATATAAGTTTTTTCTTTCTCGGGAGATTCGACTCCAAGAATAAGCATATGTTCGGCAAGCCACCCTTCATCTCTTGCCATATTTGAAGCTATCCTTAATGCAAAACATTTTTTCCCCAGCAAAGCATTACCTCCGTAACCGCTGCCAAAAGACATTATCAATCTTTCTTCCGGGAAGTGAACAATATACTTGCTGTCTCTGTTACAGGGCCATGGAACATCCTTCATTCCCTTCTTAATGGGCATGCCAACAGAATGGAGACAATGAACAAAATCACCATCACCTAAAATATCCAGCACTTTTTTTCCCATCCTTGTCATTATTTTCATATTAACAACAACATAAGCTGAGTCGGTAATTTCAACACCAATATGTGAAATAGGAGAACCCAAAGGACCCATACTGAAAGGAATTATATACATTGTTCTTCCTTCCATACAGCCATCGAAAAGGTTATTAAGAGTTGTTTTCATTTCTGCAGGTGCAACCCAGTTATTAGTTGGACCTGCATCCTGTTTCCTGCGGCTGCAAATGAAAGTTCTGTCTTCTACACGGGCAACATCTGATGGATTAGATAATGCGAGATAACTGTTTGGTCTTTTCTTTGGATTCAGTTTTATAAAAGTACCTGACTTAACAAGCTGGCTGCATAAATTATCATATTCCTTATCAGAACCATCGCACCAATAAACATTTTTTGGTTTACAAAGTGCAATGCAATCATTAACCCAATCTGTAAGTTTCTGATTTTTTATATATGCAGGAGGTTTCATCTTTATCCTTTTAATTATTGCCGGATTTTGGATTTAAATTCAGCATTTAACTTTTGACAAAGCCTATGCCATTTTAATTAAATGCCAACTATTATTTTAACAGTTTTAGTAACATTAATAAACAAAAATTAATATTAAAATTCTCTCAATTCCAAGAAAGCAGTTTTGTTTTTCTTATTATTGAGAAGAGAGAGATTTACACAGATTCTGTTTCGTCCGTTATGTAATTTCTTTCATAATACAATCTCCCGATCTCCGCTCCAATTATAAAAACGACAGAAGAATAGTAAATCCAGAAAGCTACAACAACTATCAAGGCATAGGCTCCATAAATTTTTCCGTATGCTGCATAATTGGTTATGTAAAATTCAAACAACTGCTTTGCTGCTTCCCATAAAATTGCAGCCCAAAATGCACTTATAAAAACTGTTTTCCTGCCAACTTTCTTTACAGGAACAGCAAGATAAAGTATGGCAAACACAATATAAATTAAGGAGAATGATATCAAAGACAGCAGAAGATATTCAAAGTAACCGGTACGAAGGAAACCAAGGAATTCAAAAGCATTGGCAAACTGAAAAATAAGATTTAAAAAAGGCATTGAGACAGTGGTTACAAAAAAGATTAACAATACCATCAGCACCAAAGCAAAGTCCCGTAGCTTACCGATAATAATATTCACATCGGTTTCAACTCCAAATACTCTATTCAGAATCGTCCGCATACTGCTGAAGAGACCACTTGATGCGAATAGTAAACCAAAACCACCAACTATCCCCGCAATAGTTTTATATTCTATAAACTCTTCTATACGTTTAAATATTATTGCTTTTACAAAATCCGAATACAATCGGTAAGGAATTATTGTATCAATTAAAGTGCTTATCTGGAATTGTACGGCTTCCGAATCAAGAAAATTACCGAGCACAGCAAAAATTATTAATACAAATGGTATTATGCAGACAAAAAGTGAAAACGCTAATCCACCAGCAAGTAAAAAAACATGATGAGTATCAACCCTGTTATAAATTCCACCGAAATAATGTTTTGAAAATTCTTTTACTTTTTTAAAGGATGGAATAAGATGAAGAGAGAACCTGATTTTTCTGAAAGATTTATATGCCCCTGATGTTTTTATTTTCTCTTTCAGTTTAAACATTCATAATTCTTGGAATAGTATTGTAATAAAGATCAATAAGTTTATCGACTGAGATATTAATCTTTTTATTAATTAATAAACTTTTCCCTCCGGTTTTTCCCAAAAATTCAAACAACTGTTTTTGTTCTTTAAGATAATCTTCAAACTCTTTTTTTCTTTGGGCATCTACAGAAACTATTACTCTTGACTGGCTTTCCGAAAAGAGAGAGAAATCCTCCCTGTTTCTTACAGGAATATTTAATTCTGCACCGACGGGATTCTCATGATTAATTATGCAGCATTCTGCAAGTGCACAGATTATTCCTCCTTCAGAAACATCGTGTGCCGATTTAACTAATTTTTTTTCAATTAAACCAAGTAATATATCCTGCAATTTCTTTTCAATCTCAAGATTAAGTTTTGGAGAATCACCTGCAACTTTATTGTGAATTACTTTCAGATATTCACTGCCACCCATTTCTTCAAAATCTTTCCCAAGCAGGTAAATTAAATCACCATCATTCTTAAAGTAAGAAGTTGTTACCTTATCAAGTCCTTCGATCAATCCAACCATTCCAATGGTTGGTGTAGGATAAACTGCAGTACTCGGAGATTCATTATAAAAGCTAACATTACCTCCTGTAACAGGGGTATTAAAAAATCTGCAAGCTTCCCCCATTCCTTCTACCGCTTGTTGGAACTGCCAGTAAATTTCAGGTTTATATGGATTACCAAAGTTTAAGCAATTAGTTACTCCAAGAGGAACACCGCCAGAGCAAACAATATTTCTTGCAGCTTCCGCAACTGCAATCTTAGTTCCCTCTTTAGGATTAAGATATACATATCTGCCATTGCAATCCGTTTTCATCACCAAAGCTTTATCAGTGTCTTTAATATAAACAACAGCAGCATCACAGCCGGGACCAACTACAGTATTTGTCCTTACCATAGAATCATATTGTTCATACACCCATCTCTTAGATGCAATGTTAGGTGAAGAAAAAACTTTTTCAAAAGCTTCGGTTAAATTTTCTATTTTAGGAAGAGAAGAAAAATCAAATGCTCTTGTCGTTTTCAGATAAGAAGGTTCTCTTGTATCGCGCTTATAAACAGGAGCGCCGCCTCCAAGAACTAATTCATAAGGAGGGATTTCAGCTTTAAGTTCACCATCCTGATAAATTTTAAGCAAAGGTTCATTAGTAACTTCACCAATAATTTCGCAATGAAGGTCCCATTTCTCAAACACCTCTTTCACTCTATCTTCATATCCGGCTTTAACTACACACAGCATTCTCTCCTGGCTTTCAGAAAGCATAATCTCATAAGCTGTCATATGTTCTTCTCTTAAAGGAACTTTATCCAGGTCAACTATCATTCCCGATTTTCCTTTAGCACTCATCTCACTTGTTGAACATGCTATACCTGCAGCACCCATATCTTGTATTCCGATAAGCCAGTCATTTTTAATTATTTCAAGAGAAGCTTCAAGCAAAAGTTTTTCAGTAAAAGGATCACCAACCTGAACGGAAGGGCGCTTTGATTCAGACTTTTCTGATATTTCCTCTGAGGCAAAAGTAGCTCCATGAATTCCATCTCGTCCAGTCGATGAACCGACAATCATAACTTTATT
>JAUSIA010000266.1 GCA_030648225.1 Ignavibacteria bacterium
CTGCATTGCGAGAGTAGATTTACCGATACCCGGATCTCCTCCAAGCAGAACAACTGAACCGGGAATAAATCCCCCTCCTAAAACTCTGTCCAGTTCTCCTATACCCGTAATAATCCTATTCTTTTCGGCATCTTCAAGCTCATCAATTTTTTTGAGATTAAAAGTTCCCTTATATGCAGAAGTTTTTCTGGTACTGGTTTCAATTATCTCTTCAGTAAATGTATTCCAGTTATCACACTCGGGGCATTTGCCAAGCCACTTGAGCGATTCATACCCACAGTTTGAACAGATGTATTTGATTCTTGTTTTACTCATTCATCTGGCAATTTAGCAAATTCTTCTGTGACTAATGAAACAAGTTCCTTTGTAATATTTTCGCAGTTGAAATTAATCAATAAACCTTTTGGTTTACCAGTTAGTTTTAAATAGGATAGTAATTGCGCTTTATAAACTGGAATTATAGCTTCGACAGATTTTAATTCCACAATAATTAAATCATTTACAAGGAGATCAAGAACCAGGTTACAACCCAGTTCTTTACCTTTGTATTTAAAACTGGTAGATGTTTCTTTACCTCGAAATATTTTGAGATCAGTTCATTCATAAAGCAGGTTTCATATACAGATTCTAACAACCCTGGCCCTAATTCTTTATGAACTTCTATAGCACAGCCCACAATGCCATAGGCAAGATTGTTTAAGTATTTTTTTGTCAGCATGCTAAGTCATTTTAACACTAAGACACTAAGGGCACATAGAAACACTTAGTGAAGCTTAGTGATCTTAGTGCCTTAGTGGTGATTATTCTGTCCTACAAGAATTTTGAAACTACTTTTTCAACCTCACTTAAGGCGAGAGGTATTTTAGTAATATCTTTTCCGCCTGCAGTTGCAAGATGGGGTTTTCCGCCGCCGCCGCCGCCTGCAAGTTTTGCAAGTTCACCCACTATCTTTCCTGCACTTAGATTTTTTTCTTTTATAAGATCATCTGTTACAACGCATACAATTCCAACTTTATTATCAATTACAGAGAATAAAACTCCCACAGAACCTTTGGTTTTATTTCTTAATTCGTCACCGAGAGATTTCAACTCATCATTATTTTCTGCTGTAACTTGTGCTTTATAAATTTTTATTCCATTTACCTCGGAAGGATTATTAAGAACAGAAGATATCTGACCTTTCTTTTCTTCAAACTTCAGTTCGGAAAGTTCCTTCTCAAGTTTCTTCTTTTCTTCAACCAATTCGGCAATCTTTATTTCAGAAGTTTTCATCTGTTCAAACTGTGATTGAATAAATCTTTCAACACCTGAACCTGTTACAGCTTCAATCCTTCTTACTCCGCTTGAGATGGATGATTCATTTATAATTTTGAATAAACCAATCTGCGAGGAATTATAAACGTGAGTTCCGCCGCAGAATTCTTTAGTAAATTCTCCAAATTGAACAACATTAACTTTGTCACCATACTTATCACCAAAGAACATAAGAGCACCCATCTTCTTTGCTTCATCGAAAGGAATATTGCGATGATGCTGAAGTTCATAATTCGCTCTCAGTTCTTCATTAACTAAAGATTCAATTTCTTTAAGTTCGGATTCTTCAACTTTAGAGAAATGAGTGAAATCAAATCGGAGTCTGTCAGGGCCAACATAAGAGCCGGCCTGGTGAACATGATTACCAAGAATTTTTCTTAAAGCGGAATGGAGAAAATGAGTTGCTGTATGGTTTCTCATTATATCCCATCTTCGTTTTTCATCAACCTGCGCCAGAACTTTTCTGCCTGTTGATACCGGCTTCTTTTTAGCATTCTCAATTACATGAACTATTTTGTTATCAACTTTTGTAACATCAATTACATTTAAGGGTATAGTTTCAAGAATGATATAACCGAGATCATCAATCTGTCCGCCGGCTTCAACATAAAAAGGGGTTTTATTCAGAACAATCAAATCATTTCCGTTATCTCTCTTGTAGCCAACAATTTTAGCTTCAGATTTTAATTCATCATAACCCGTAAATTCGGTTTTTGCAGTGTCAACAATTTCAAAGGAAGATAAATCAGTTACAGCAATATTAACAGAAGTAAATTTATCTTTTGCAGATTCTCTTCCTTTCTGCCTTTGCACTTCCATTAATTTGTTAAAACCTTCTTCATCAATGGTAAGACCTTTTTCGGCAGCCATAATGTTTGTAAGGTCTACAGGAAAACCGAAAGTATCGTAAAGTTTGAATACTGCAACTCCGGGAATTATTTTTTCCCCCTTTTTCTTTAATTCAATTGTAACCTCTTCAAAGAGTTCAATACCTCTATCCAAAGTCGCATTAAAGCTTTCCTCTTCGGCTTTAATAACTTTTTCAACAAACTCCTGCTTCTCTCTAATCTCAGGGAAAACATCTCCCATAGTTTTTACAAGAACATCAACCAACCTGTAAATAAAAGGTTTATGCAGGTTGAGTTTTCTTCCATACCTTGCGGCTCTTCTTAAGATTCTTCTTAAAACGTAACCTCGCCCTTCATTTCCGGGAACAGCACCATCGGCAATTGCAAATGTTAATGCTCTTGCATGGTCTGCAATTACTCTAATAGGAATTTTATCTTCTTCTTTCTCATACTTAACCCCGGAGAGTTTTGATATTTCATTTATCAACGGGGAAAAAACATCAGTATCATAATTAGAGTTTTTCTTTTGAAGGATTGCACAAACTCTTTCGAACCCCATTCCCGTATCAACATGCTTTGCTGGCAGTTCAGTCAGCTTTCCTGTTTCATCCCTGTTATATTGAATGAAAACAAGATTCCAGATTTCAATACATTCAGGTACACCTGCATTAACATATTTGGGGTTTTCAAAATCATCACCAAGATTTATATGTATTTCAGAACAGGGACCGCAAGGACCGGTTTCACCCATCTCCCAGAAATTATCTTTCTCATCAAAGCGGAGAATATGTTTTGGGTTAATGTCAGTTTTGGTTTTCCATAAATCAAAAGCTTCATCATCTGTCCTGAAAACAGTTGCCCACAATCTTTCTTTCGGTATTTTCCAGACTTCTGTTAAAAGTTTCCATGCCCATTCAATTGCTTCTGCTTTATAATAATCGCCAAATGACCAGTTCCCCAGCATCTCAAAAAAAGTATGATGGTAGGTATCATGTCCTACTTCTTCAAGATCATTGTGCTTACCGCTTACACGTATACATTTTTGTGTATCTGCTGCACGCTTATAATCTCTTTTGCCTGTTCCGAGAAAAACATCTTTAAACTGGTTCATTCCTGCATTTGTAAAAAGAAGCGTTGGATCATCAAATGGAACGACCGGTGAGCTTGGAACAATTCTATGTCCTTTACTTTTAAAAAAATCTAAAAACTGTTCTCTTATTTCTCTGGATGTCATTGTTAATTAAGTAAATGTAATTCCTGTAAAGATAATAAATAATGAATTCAGCATAAACCTTCTTAATTACTATTAAAATGAGGATTTTTTGAGAATAACGGAATTGCTTTTTTCTCAGGTTAGTTATACTTTTCAATGCGGACAAACAAAAATGAGTAAAGATTTGAATACGAATACTTCCGTTACCGAAATAGAATTAATGCAGAGAATTTTTGAATCTGACCTTGATGCAGTAAAGGATTTATATGATAAATATTCACCGCTGCTTTATACTTTTGTAAAAAAAATCTTAAAGGATGATCAGCTTGCCGAAAATATTCTGATAGACATTTTTTTTATAATTCACCAAAGAATAAACTACTTCGATTTTAACACAAGAAATCCTTATACATGGTTAATAACTCTTGCTAAGAACAGAGCTGTTTATGAATTAAGAAAAAAAAATGGAGTAAAGGATATATCGGCTGAATCGGATGACGAGCATATCATTCCAAGGCTTTCTCACCTGATAGAACCTTTGGAACTCGATAAAGCTTATGAATTAAAAAATGATATTGAAACGGCTCTTAACAAATTAACTGATGCACAGCAGTATGTAATTTATCTTGGCTTTTATGATGGGCTTACCCAGCAGGAGATAGCTGAAAGATTAAAAATCCCTCGCTCAACTGTTGAGTCTAAAGTGAAGACTTCAATGATAAACCTTAATGAAAACTTTAAAGGAAAGTCTTCTCTCTTTAATGTTAAGAATGAAATTGTTGAGCTGATATATCCTTTTGCCCTTGGATGTTTAAACGACGAAGAACAAGTGAAAACTTTTAACAGGTTTAAAGCTTCAGAGCCATTTCCATGGAAGATGCTGGGTGAATATCAAAATCTTGCTGCACTGCTTCCTGTTATTCTTGATCTTGAAAAACCTTCTGAAGAAGCAAGAGAAAAAATATTAAACCGTATTTATCATCTTAAAAGCCTGAAGACCGAAGATAAAACCAAATCGTTTGAGTATGTTTCGTCTCCATCCTCAAGTTTAAATATCCCTAAAGAGGGAATGAGTGTTCCAAAAGAAAAATTTGAAAGAGTGGAAAATTTAAATGAGGAAGAGATAAAAGTGAGAGAAGAAAAACGAAGGCTTGAAGAATTTGAACCTGTAATTCCATTTAAACCCGGAATTGAAAGGAGTAAGCCGG
>JAUSIA010000272.1 GCA_030648225.1 Ignavibacteria bacterium
GGAAATACTTTATCAATCTTCTTAATGAGCTTAAAAAGGATTTTCCTAAAGATATAAAAGATGTAAGAGGTAAAGGTTATATGATTGGTGTGGAGCATTTTTATGAATGCAGCCAGATAGTTGAGAAATTCAGGAAGAGGAGAGTGCTCGTTAACTGTACAAATCAAAATGTAATTAGAATTTTACCACCGCTTATCGCCAGCAAAGAACATATCGATCTTTTTATTTCCGAATACAGAAATATTCTATAGAGAATATGTAAATTAGTTCATCAAAAGAATTCACTCTTAATCCTACTCTTAGTCATAATCGTAATTGTTTTTTTTCAACTAATCCTGGCCAGATTACGATTAGGATTATGATTACGAATAATTAATCTTATTGAGATGTTTTAAGAGAATTTAACCAATTAATAATGGCGCCATACCTGATTCCTTTAGTGCTAACCTTAACTTCATTAATTTTAAGCTTATTCATAATTTCTTTCAGTATTATTGTTCCCGCAAGCAAAACATCTTCACGTCCTTTTACAATTTGGGAATATTTATTCAATATTTCCGCAGAATTTAAATGTGAAAGTTCAATAACAAAATTTTCTAATTCCTCTATAGTCAAAGTTGAACCTTCAACTATATCCTCATCATAAATTTTTAATTTATGTTTAATGCAGACTAATGTTGTTGGGGTACCAGCTATGGCAATTGCTGAATCAATATCGTTTACATTTTTTGGTATTTCAGAAAATGTTTTTTGTGAATTAATAATAAAATTTCTTATCTGTTCCGTAGACGGAGGGTCAGAGACCAAGTAATTCTCAGTTCCACTTATAACTCCAATATGAAAACTTTTGCTAAAGAGAATTTCACTTCCTCTGCCATAAATAATTTCAGTACTTCCGCCACCAATGTCTATTACTAAATACTTTTGGTTATCATTGAATCCACTGATAGCTCCCAGATATGAATATTTGGCTTCTTCCTCTCCTGAAATAACATCTAACTCATATCCATATTTCTTCTTTATTTCATTTACAAGTTGAGCTCTGTTTGAAGCAATTCTTAACGCATTGGTTCCTGTTAAAAGAACTTTTTCACATTTGTGTTTTTTTATTGATTCAGAATATTCAGTCAATATATCAAACATCCTTTTAATATTTTCATCAGGCATTGGATTGCCCTCCTTCAATCCTTTACCTATTCTTGGAATGCTATGTAAATTTTCTATTACTTTTATTTCACCTGTTTGCAGATTTACATCTGCAATAAGAAGTAATATTGTATTTGTTCCTGTATCTATCGAGGCAATAGTCATATATTTTTTATATTTTCCTGATGAAATTAATTAAACTTATGAAAAATCTTAGCAGGTTTTCCAAATTTCTTTTCTTCATTACCTGTCTATCCGGTTCCTTATGGTTGGGCAGCTATATGACAAGATTATTTGTTACTTACCGTTTATTTGAAGAAACTGATTTTATTCTGAAACCATATTACAATACAGGTAATTTATCGGAAGTCCTGCTAACTCTTCTTCCGGCATTTACATCAACTCTTATTCTATATATTATTTTCTTTCTGTTTTTTATTCTCTTTTTAATATTTTCAAAGCTTAATCTTAAACAAAATGGATGGCTCTTCATAATTACTTTATTAGTTTTAGTTACATTCCCGTTTGAAGCATATCTTATGAATATTGATTATAAAATTGTTTCTCTTGTTAACAGCGAATCTTTCAATCCGAATGATGTTATGGAATTAATAAAAGATCGTTTCAAAATTTTTAACAGTTTTCCGGTAATTGAAATCTTCTGTTATTTCGCTATAATATTTCTTCTTATTTTCAAACCACTAACTAAAAAAAATCCGGTAAATGAAAATTAAAGAAAAAGAATTTGAAGAATTAATCCAGGAATTGAAATCTGTTGCTTTGCAATTGGGAGCAGAGGTACGTTTTGAGAAAGGTGATTTCAAAGGGGGATACTGTATCCTTAAAGAAAATAAAGTTATTGTTATTAATAAAATGGCGACGCTTCAAAGGAAGGTAATAATTCTCTCTATGGCTTTAAAAGAGTTGGGTGTTGATGAGGTTTATCTTACTCCAAAACTTCGTGAAGTAATAGATGAAATGGCTGAGACATGATGAAGATAATCTGCATTAATGGTCCTAACTTAAATCTTCTGGGAAAAAGAGATAAATCTCATTATGGAAAGTTTAGTCTATCTAATATTGAATCACTTATTAAAAAAGAATTTCCAAAAATTTCTTTCTCATTCTTTCATTCAAATATTGAAGGTGAAATAGTAGATGTTATCCAGGATTCATCTTTGAAATATGATGGATTGATAATTAATCCCGGCGGTTATGCTCATACATCCGTAGCAATAAGAGATGCACTTGAGTTCTGCAGTATTCCCAAAGTTGAAGTTCATTTATCTCACCTTGCAAAAAGGGAAGATTTCAGGCAAAAATTAATAACAGCCTCCTGTTGTGATGGCTATATTTCCGGATTCAAAGAAGATGGATATTTAGCTGGTGTTTATTTAATTCAAAAATTAATTAATAAAAAGAAGAATTAAAATTGATTAAAGCAATTGTCTTTGATCTTGATAATACACTAGTTGATTTCATGAAAATGAAACGAAGAGCCATTGAAGAGGCTATCCCTGCAATGATTGATGCAGGTCTAAAAGTTACTTCGGAAGAAGCAAACAGAATTATTGATGAGATTTACAAAGAACGGGGAATTGAATATCAGCAGGTGTTTGATGTACTGCTTCAAAGAATATTAAACAAAGTTGATTATAAAATTCTTTCAGCGGGAATTATTGCTTACAGAAGAGCAAGAGAAGCTTCCCTGATTCCTTACCCGCATGTTTATTCAACATTAAATAATCTTTTAAAGCTTGGGATAAAAATGGGAGTTTTATCTGATGCTCCCGTTAAAGAAGCCTGGTTAAGAATAGCCTTCCTTAACTTTCAGCATACATTTGATGCTGTGGTTACTTTTGATGATACGAGAGAAAGGAAACCAAGTCCGGCACCATTTCTAAAAATACTTGAAAGGCTCGAAGTAATTCCTCAGGAAGCTTTGATGGTTGGTGATTGGGCTGAGAGAGATATACAAGGAGCTAAGAAAGTAGGTATGAAAACAGCTTTTGCAAAATATGGGGATACTTTTAATACTGAACATCATGATGCAGATTATGAACTATCAGATATTAGTGTTTTAATAGATATCATCCATAGAGAAAACAAATTATAAGATTATAGTTAAAGTATTTATTTATAAAATTTTGTTGATATTGATATTAAACAGTGGATTAATTATTTTTAGTTAAAATTTTTATCAGGATTGGATGAAAGATCTTTCAATTAAAAAGCTTTATTACTCAATTAGTGAAGTAAGCAAAATAACAGAAATGGAACAATATGTTCTAAGATATTGGGAAACCGAATTTGAGCAGCTAAAACCACAGAAAAACAGAGCCGGGAACAGAATTTATACAAATAAAGATATTCAGATTATTCTTCAGATTAAAAATCTTTTACGTGAAAAAAAATATACAATTGAAGGGGCTAAAAAGATATTAGCTGACTTTTCGCCTGAAAAGATTACTGGCGAAGTTGAACCATCATTATTTAACAATTCTCCTTCTGCCTCAACTGTACGGAAAGAAAAACCTTCATTAAAAAAGGATCTTGAAGAGATTAAAAGTTTTTTAGAAACTATTCATTCAAAGTTATAAAAATAAATTTGGAGCTGTCCAGCAGAGTATTTGCTTCAATAAAATTCTTTTTTCCTATTTGAACCTGCCATGAAATTTATACTTGTTCTAATTATCAACTTTTTAATTTTTCTTTCATCTGTAACCTGGTCTCAATCAATCCAGAAATTTGCTGAGATAGGCGATCTTACTCTGATTAATGGTGAAAAAATTATTGATTGCAGAATAGGCTATTGTACTTTTGGCAAATTAAATACTGATAAATCTAATGTTATCATTTATCCTTCATGGTTTGAAGGTACTAGTGAATCCATAAGCAGCTTGATTACTAAATACAACTTCATTGATACAACAAAATATTTTATTATTGCTATAGATGCTTTGGGTAATGGAATATCAACCTCACCATCTAATTATAAAAACGATTTTCCACAAATTACTATTAGAGATATGGTAAATTCGCAATACAAATTCCTTACAGAGAATTTGGGAATAAAACATATTTATGGTGCAATTGGCGGCTCAATGGGAAGTATGCAGGTTTTGGAATGGGCAGTTGCTTATCCTGATTTTATAAATAAAGTTGCTGCATACTTAACAACTCCAAAGATGACTTCCTATGATCTTTTATGGATGAATACTCAACTAAATATGATTGAGTCCTCTAGAAAAAAAGGAATGAGTGAAAAAGAAATAAGAAAAATCTCAGACATGATAAATGCTATGATTGCACGAACACCAGGTTATATTGTGGAAAATATAAAAGAAGAGGATTTTCCTTCTTACTTAATTTCTTTTGATAAAGAGGTATCTAAAATATTTACATTAGATGATTATATTGTTCAGCTTAAGGCAATGATGAATCATGATATTTCACACAATTATAATGGATCTTTAGAGGAAGTTGTAAAGATTATTAAAGCAAAATTATTCATAATTGTTTCTGAAACAGATATGATGGTTAATCCTGCTGAAGCATTGAGATTTGCTGAGATTACGAACTGTAAAAAAATGGTTTTAAAGAATAATTGCGGACACCTTGCTGTTACTTGTGAATTAGAGAAAGTCAAATCTGAAATCAATCGTTTCCTATCTGAGGATTAATCCTGATAATTATGACTTTTTTTTGTAGATTTAATTGAAGAATAAAAATCCGGAACGTGGCGCAGCACGGTAGCGTACCTGAATGGGGTTCAGGTGGTCGTGGGTTCAAATCCCACCGTTCCGACAAAGTACATGGTATAAGGGATAAAGGTATAGGGATATATGAAGAAGGTTAAAAAAAATGATAAAGATGAATTACGTAATGAATATAAAAGATCAGATTTCCCAAGGGGATTGGTTAGAGGAAAGTACGTCGAACGGTTAAACAGATCATCAAATATTGTTGTACTTAAACCAGATGTCGCTAAAGCATTTCCAAATGAAGAAGCTGTAAATAGTACCCTTGAATCGCTAATCAAAATCGCACAAAAAACCACACGGCTAACAAGTCCTTCGACCAGAAGTAAGAAAAAACAGTACGGAGCTTAGCATTTTGGTTTCTGCATAAAATTTAATCTTTCATTTTTTTAGTAGGGTGTAAGAATGAAATTTACTCGCATAACCGTTCGTTCCGATCAAATAGGTGGAGTTCCTTGTATTCGTGGTTTACAAATTCCTGTTGCAACCGTAATTAGAATGGTTGCAAACCATATGACTGAAAAAGAGATTCTAACTGCTTACCCTGACCTTGAACCAGAGGATATACAAGAAGCAATGTTATTTGCTGTCCGAAGCTGTGCGTGAACGCCAGTTGCCAATAACTGCAGAATGAAATTTCTTATAGATAATGCCTGTCTCATAAAAAAAATGCCTTAGTTGAATATTGGGAATTGATCATTGAATATTGAAAATTCTTAATAGTCAATCCTCAATAATCAATTTTCAATTTCTTTTCCATCTGTTGGCTGGCTGTATTGTAGTGCTCGAAGATAAAAGAATTCGCATTAGAGAATTACCAATTGAAAAAAAATAAATTTACAATTTTAAA
>JAUSIA010000293.1 GCA_030648225.1 Ignavibacteria bacterium
CAAGTGACGGCTTTTTCAGACTGAGGCTCAATTACGATAATCTCAATAAGTACATTGCCCAGCCTGCGGAAGCAGCAGGCGCAATGGAAGCAGACTTGGGTCCACTTGTTGATTTTCCCGACAACTATCCGGCGCAGCTCATATATTACCCTGAAGACAAAAAGATATTCCAGGATGAAGCTGCCATGTCTTTTGCCTGGCATACGGGAGCAGTCAATTCTCTAATTAAGAATTTCTCGCCCAATGTCATAATACATGATATTTATACTCCAAATCAGATGCTTACTAGTCGGTGGTGGATGGGTTATGTGGACCCAGTGAGCACCAGATACGAAGATATTTCTTCTCAAGAAAGAGTCAAGCTATGGGCTGAAGTGGGAGAAATGTACAAAAAACTTGACGGAATTATTGGTGAAGTATTAAAAAATGCTGACAGTAATACGTATATAGTTCTAAGCTCGGATCATGGTGCGGTTCCTTTAAATACAACAGTGAGATTAAATAATCTTTTTGCGAAAAAAGGATGGTTGAAATTTACGGAAGATCCAAAGACTGGAGAGCCGATCATAAACTGGGCCAATTCTAAAGTTATGTATCTTAAAATGGCGCATGTTTATATAAATCCTAACGGTTTGGTAGGTAATTATGAGCGTGCGTCGGGTCTCGCGTACGAAAAACTGAGAAATGAAGTAAGACAAGCCCTCACCGATTTAAAAGATGAGAACGGGAACAAAGCTCTCGTTGAAGCAGTAAATTGGGAAAGCGTGAAAGACTATTTGAAGCTTGATCCTTCCAGAGCCGGTGACTTGGTTATTGCTAATGCTCCCGGATACGGTTGGGATGAAACAATGACATCAGACCTTAAAATTTTTGTACAAACAGAAATTACGGGATATAAGCAAGCTATCAAAGCTCAGGATGTTCCGGGGATGTGGACTCCATTCATTATTGCAGGACCGGGAATTAAAGCGGGAAATTTCATGGGAAACAAGCCCTTTACTCTAATTGATCAGTACCCAACCATCATGAAGGCCCTCAAAGTAAAAATTCCAGACTTCGTGCAGGGAAAAGCTCTCCCCGTGTTTAAATAGTTCAATTTTTGCATCCTAGTGAAGCTAAGATGCTCTCGTTTTCTTCAGGATATTTTAAGAATTCTTTTCGCGGAATGATAATTTCAACTTGATAAAATTTCTTTTGCTTAGGACAGTAAAACATAGTAAGCGTATCATGATATGCTGCTTGGTCATCAACGCATGAGCCAAAAACCAGCCGATCATTTACATAACCCTCAAAATAGGAAACTTGAATTCCATTTTGCTGGCGTGAAGAATACACGGGTTTGTATTCATTACCACACGAAATGATATTCGATAGTTCTCCTGGGTAGGGAGCTGAAGCTTCCTCAAAGAGCCCTTTTGTTCTCGCAATCTGGGTTTGAACAGCAGAATTAGCTTCTTCAAGAGTGGAGTTTGTTCTCATCTCGGCCTTTAAGAAGCTGTTTTCTTTAGTATATAGAGCGCGGAACACATAGTTGTTTTCCTCATAAACAGTTTTTATTTTATATTGATTTCCGTCTTTTATTAATAAGCATTCCAGCCGAGAACAGGGCAGCTTAACCATCAGGAGATAGATAACGCCACATGCTAATAAAATTAAAAAGAGTAATTTGCCTTTATTTTTCATAAACCCTATGGTACATTAAATAGTATCAGATTTCTCATGAGCTTAATACAAAAACTGCGTCAATTTAGATATTTCAAGTGGATTTTGCGGCTGATTATTGTTGTGATAGTTGTAGCGGCAGTGTGGGGCATAGTAGAATACAAAAACAAACCTCTTTGTCCTAATTGCAACGTAATCTTAGTATCTCTGGATACTTTATCTGCGCTTCATCTTCCGTGCTACGGTTATGAAAGAAATACGGCGCCTAATCTTTGTAAATTTGCAAAAGACAATATTATGTTTTTAAATTCCTATTCACAGTCTCCAATTACTCTTGACAGTCATTTTTCTATTTTTACTTCTTTATACCCGCATACGCATAAAATGACAGAAATCTTAAAAGATCCGTTAAGCGAAAAGTATATAACATTGCCCCAGATATTTCGAGCAAATGGTTATCAAACAATTTACAATGGTTTTATAAATGATGACCATTTGCCTTTAAATCGGGGGATAGAGAGAGGCTTTAATGTTATACAAAAAGGAACAATTAATTCTTGGGATGATGCTTTTACCCAATTTATCAAAAACAATAAAGAGAACAAGCCAACTTTCTTACTTTTACATACATATGCTGTTCATGAACCGTACCTACTTGGACATCAGTTGAAACATCTGTTTACGGATTTACCCGAAGACCCAAATGTTCCACTTACAGATGCAGAGTTCCAACAGGTATCGCCGGAATTTTTCTCCCATGTTATAAAATCAATTCTTAATGAAAATTTTTTAAAGACGGACCTAGATAAAGAAACAGCAAAACGTCTTAAAGCAGCGAAGAGCATAGAAGAGCAGGAGCGTATTTTTAACTCTTTTTCGTACAGAATTAGATATATCTGTTTTATAACCTGGCAACTTGCCAATCTTAGCCAGACTAATAAAAATCAGGCGGAATACATCAAGGCTTTGTATGATGAGTCAATCCACGATATGGATCAAAAATTAAGCAAACTATTCGAGCTAGTTTCAAATCCAAAATTATCAAAAAATACTATCTTAATAATTACGGCTGACCATGGACAAGAATTTATGGAGCACGGACATTATTATCATTCAAATAACCTATTTCAAGCTTCTACGCGCGTTCCGCTTATAATCCATATTCCAGGGGTTAAACCTAAAAAAATATAGGAAATGGTACAAGGAATAGATATTTATCCTACAGTTTTGGGCCTTGTTGGACTCAGGCCCAAATCCCAAATCGAGGGAATTGATCTCTT
>JAUSIA010000300.1 GCA_030648225.1 Ignavibacteria bacterium
ATATACTCCAGCAGCACCTTTACTTTGCCATTCTATTGAGTATGAACCAGCATTTAGAAATTGCTCCTTATAATCAATAAGTTCTCCAAGAATATTATGAATGAGTATCTCTACATTTTTATCAGAATTAATTGCAAATTGTATTTTGGTTGAAGGGTTGAAAGGATTTGGGAAATTCTGCATAACTATAAAATTATCCGGATTATATTCTTCATCTTCAACAGAGGTTATTAGGTTGTAAGACCATCTTCCAATATTATTTGTAAAAACAGAATCTGTTGTTCCGGTTGTATAATCCATTATAGTTACTTTAGCATTTTCGATCATGAAGTTGGAAGTTTTTTCTTTTACAGTGCCGGAAATTACTTGAGAATAAATAACCGGCTGGATAATTAAAAAAAGTAAAAAGAGCAGAAAAAGATTTTTTGAGAATGTTAAATGGCGATTGAACATTTTTAATACCGTAAAATTTCAGTTCATAACTTTTAAATTTAAGAATAATAAATAATTATTAAATCCTTTTACAATTTATCTCAAATGATCTTATTTCCCAATATTTTTTATCCGGGATTTCTGTTTGAATATGGAAATCTTTTAATGAAATGCCGGTTTCCTGCATGAACATGAAACGGGATTTTAAATGTTGCTTCATATTATAATTCATTATTCTGCATTCTTCTTCGCCTTGCCAATCCATTACTCTTTAGTTAATTTTAACGCATTAAAATTTAACAAGGTTTGCTAAAATGAATACGCTTAAAACAGTATTTTTAATGACTTTAATGATGGTTCTCTTCCTTCTTGTTGGTTACTTGCTTGGAGGAAGCACAGGAATGACTATCGCTTTTATATTTTCATTAATAATGAACTTTGGTACCTATTGGTTTTCTGATAAAATTATTCTTTCAATGTACAGGGCAAAGGAAGTTACAAGAGAATCAGCGCCTAAATTCTATAATATGGTTGAAGAACTTTCAAAGAATGCCAGCCTTCCTATGCCGAGAGTTTATATTATTAATGATGCAACTCCCAATGCATTTGCAACGGGAAGAAATCCTCAGAATGCCGCAGTTGCAGCCACTAACGGAATTTTGCAGGGATTAAATAATGAAGAACTTTCCGGAGTAATGGCTCACGAACTTGCTCATGTTAAAAACAAGGACATACTCACAGGCACAATAGCTGCAACCTTAGTTGGAACTATTACATACATAGCTCAAATGGCTGGCTGGGCTATGATGTTTGGCAGAGGCCATGATGATGATGATGATGGAGGGGGAATTGGATCGCTATTTATGCTTATACTGGCACCGATTGCTGCAATATTAATCCAGCTTGCAATTTCGAGATCGCGGGAATATGCTGCAGATCAGGGTGGGTCAATGATATCGAAAAATCCTTTGGCACTTGCTTCGGCGCTTGGAAAAATTTCAAGAGCAAACCAGATTAAGCCGCTTCACAATGTTAATCCTGCTTCTGCTCATATGTTCATAGTTAATCCTTTAAGCGGTGGAGGAATATCTAAATTATTCTCAACACATCCACCTGTTGAAGAAAGAATTAAAAGGCTCCAGGAAATTGCTGCAGGAAGAAGATAAACATTTAAATAGAAAATGGAAAATTTGCCCGCCTAAGGCGGGTGAAGTAAATGGATGATGGAAGAAATGTTGATAGGAATAAACATTAAATGATTTTTAATTCCATTCCCCTGTTTACCAGGTTAATTTTATTGCACCCTTCAAAAAAAATCTTAAATAAAAACTCCGGAAACAATTTAAAGTAAGGAATATTTTATGACCACACAGGTTAACTATAAGGAACCCGCTCCTATAATGAATAAAGAAAATCCTTTTGAATCTATGATGGAGCGGTTTGATACTGCTGTTAATTTACTTGGTCTTGATGTAGGCATATATAAATATCTTAAATCACCAACCAAACAGGTCATAACTTCTATTCCTATTATAATGGACAACGGAAATATTGAAGTGTTTGAAGGTTACCGTGTTATTCATAATGATGTTCTTGGTCCTTCGAAAGGGGGGATAAGATATGCACCGGATGTTACACTTGATGAAATGAAAGCTCTTGCAGCATGGATGACATGGAAATGTTCAATTGTAAATATTCCTTTTGGAGGAGCTAAAGGAGGAATAAAATGCGATCCCACAAAACTCAGCATCCATGAACTTGAAAGATTAACAAGAAGATTTACTGCAAATATGCTCGATGTTTTTGGTCCTGAAAGAGATATACCCGCCCCCGATATGAACACAAATGAACAAACTATGGCATGGATAATGGATACTTATAGTATGCATTCCAAAAGGACTGTTACAGGAGTTGTTACAGGAAAACCGATGATACTGGGCGGTTCGCATGGAAGACGTGAAGCTACAGGTCGTGGTGTAATGATAGTTTCCGTTGCTGCTTTGCAGAAGCTCGGAATAAAATCTACTGAAGCTACAGCAGTTGTCCAGGGATTTGGAAATGTTGGTTCTATAGCTGCTCAGCTTTTACATGAACAGGGAGTTAAAATTATTGCTTTAAGCGATATCAATGGAGCAATTTATAATCCTAAAGGATTAGTTATTCCTGAAGTTATAAATTATGTTGAAAGAAACAGTACATTGGCTAAATTTCCAGGCGCTGAAGCAATAACAAACGAAGAACTCTTGGAACTTGAATGTGATCTTCTTGTCCCGGCTGCAAAAGAGGATCAGATAACATCGAAGAATGCAAGCAAACTTAAATGTAAAATTATTGCTGAGGGTGCAAACGGCCCAACAACTGCAAAAGCAGATCCTATCCTGCAGGAGAAAGGAGTGCTGGTAATTCCCGATATACTTGCTAACGCTGGTGGTGTTACAGTTTCTTACTTTGAATGGGTTCAGGATAGAATGGGTTTCTTCTGGACATTAAACAGAGTGAATACTCGTCTTGAAAGGATGATGGATGAAGCTTTTGTTAATGTTTATAAAACTGCTGCAAAATATGATGTGCCCCTGAGGATAGGTGCTTATATTCTTGCAATTGATAAAGTTGCAAAAACCCTGAAGTTACGCGGTATCTATGCTTAATCGGGAATTTTGGAATTTTGAAATAATGGAATAATGGAATTGGAAAAATGAATAAAGACAACATTCAATCACTCCAACTTTCCATTATTCCATGTAGTATTCTATGTGACTTCAGGAAGATATTAATTATAAGATGTCTTTTTTTTATAACCGTAGTTTTGGTTTTTCCCACTTCGGGAATATTTGCTCAGCCCAAAACCAACCTGGATATTTTTTATATGCTTGTTGATTCATCTGTAAATGATTTTATGTCACAAGTACCCCAATCAGAAGATTCTGTTGAACTTGAATTAAACATGGGGGAGAATTATTCGATATTTGAAAATAAAATTATTGCTGATTTATATTCATCCGGAAAATTTCTTGCAGAAAAAAACAAAAATGCCGGGTATATTAATTATATAATTGATAATGCGAATGTAGAGTATGGCGAAATATTCAGGGATGGTTTCTTTGGTGATTATTTTATCTCACGAGAAATATCTCTCAGAGGAAATTATCTTGTAAGAATTAACTCAGCTTCCTTCAACGAATTTAATTATTCTTTCAATGATACTATAAAGTATGATGAAATTAATAATGTTGAAAATGAATCCTTCCCCTTCACAAGAGGTGATATTCCTTCCGAACCATTTTTCTCCGGTCTTTTTGAACCTGTAGTTGCAATAGGAACTGCTGCCCTTGCAGTTATTTTGTTCTTTACTATAAGGAGTAAGTAAATCAAATTACCTTTGAAGCCGCTTTTAAATTAATTATTATTGAACTCTAAAATCTTATTTTTAATGGAATTATGAAGCATTTTGTCTTATTCATTTTATCTGCATTAATCTTCTGGAATTGTTCATCGTCATTGGATACAGCTAATTTTTCAGCAGAAGAAAAACTC
>JAUSIA010000302.1 GCA_030648225.1 Ignavibacteria bacterium
CAAGTCTAGTTTGATTCTTCCGGCAACTTTTTTCATTGCCTTCGTTTGTGCGGCAGAACCCACGCGAGAAACTGAAATACCAACGTTGATTGCGGGCCGAACACCTGCATTGAAAAGGTTAGATTCAAGATAAATCTGCCCATCGGTAATTGAAATTACGTTTGTAGGTATATAAGCAGAAACGTCTCCCTGCTGTGTTTCAATTATTGGTAATGCGGTTAAGCTTCCCCCGCCTAAAGATTCATTCAGCTTAGATGCTCTTTCCAATAATCTTGAATGAAGATAAAAAACATCACCGGGATAAGCTTCACGTCCGGGAGGTCTGCGAAGTAAAAGAGAAAGTTCTCTGTAAGCTGCAGCCTGTTTTGAAAGATCATCATAAATTACAAGTGCATGCTTACCATTATCACGGAAGTATTCACCTAAACTTGCACCTGCATAAGGAGCAATAAACTGGAGTGGTGATGATTCAGAAGCTGATGCTGAAATTACTGTTGTGTAATCCATAGCACCATGTTCCTGAAGTTTTGCTACTACCTGAGCTATTGTAGAACTCTTCTGACCTATAGCAACATAAATGCAGTAAACAGGTTTAATACCAAGATTAGCTGCTTCCTTTGTATGAGTATATTTTTGGTTGATAATTGCATCAATAGCAACAGCAGTTTTACCAGTCTGTCTGTCACCAATAATTAGCTCTCTTTGTCCGCGTCCAATTGGAATCATACCATCAATAGCAGTAATACCTGTCTGAATCGGTTCCTTCACAGGTTGTCTTTGAATAACACCAAGAGCTTTTCTTTCGATTGGATAATATTTTTCTGTACTTATTGAACCTTTTCCGTCTACAGGAATGCCAAGAGGATTAACAACTCTTCCGAGCATATTTTCTCCAACAGGTATAGAAGCTACTCTCTTGGTTCTTTTAACAGTATCACCTTCCATAACTGAGTTTGATTCACCGAAAAGGACGCAGCCAACATTATCTTCTTCGAGATTAAGCACCATTCCAAATACATCATTTGGAAATTCAACCAGTTCACTCGCCATTACTTTTGACAAACCATAAACACGAGCAATACCGTCTCCAACCTGCAGCACAGTGCCTACATCGTAAATATCCACTTCGCTTTCAAAGCCGGATAATTGTTTTCTAAGTATCGCGGATATTTCATCCGGTCTTACTTCAGCCATTTTATGTTCCTTTTAATTCTTTTTTAGTTTAGTTGAACACTACCTTGTAAAAATTCTTTTCTTAAAAGTTCCAGTTGATGTTTAATTGAAGCATCGTAAACTGTATCACCAACTTTCGCAATAAAGCCGCCCACAATAGTTTTATCTATAATAAAATTAAGATGGGCTTTCTTGTTAAGAATATTTTCAAGCCTCTTTTTTAATTTCTCTTTTTGTTCATCTGTAAAATCAAAAGATGTTTTCACTTCTACTCTTATTACTCCAAGCTTCTCATCTCTTAGTTCAAGAAATTTCTCAATGATGCTTGAGAGAATATCTTCACGGTTTTTATCAACAATAAAATTTATAAAATTAAGTGAGTCATCCGTAATTTTATTCTTAAAAATTTCACTTAATATAGATTGCTTCATCTCCGGTTTAACAACAGGATTTTTAAGTAGATTTTTCAACTCATTACTTGAACGAATTGCCGAATAAACAAGCTCCATATCTTTTGATATACCATCGAGACTATTTTTCTCTAATGTCAAATCAAGAAGGGAGTTTGCATAACGAGTTGATACTTTTGTTTCAGCCATTAGTTCTTTGTTATATCTTCAATGTACCTGTCAACAAGCTTCTTATGAGAATCTTTATCTAGATTTTCATGTAATATTTTTTCAGCAGCTTGAATTGCAATCTCAGCAACTTTTGTTTTTAATTCATTAAAAGCTGCTTCTTTCTTTTGATCAATTTGAGCCGAAGCATCATCAACTATTTTCTGAGCCTGTTCTTTGCTCTCCTTTATCATTTGGTCTTTAAGTTTTTCAGCGTACTGCCGGCTCTGCTCAATTATCTTCTTCGATTCTTCTTCAGCCTTTAACAAAGAAGCCTGATTTTCCTGAAGAACTTTTTGCGCTTCTTCTTTAGCTTTCTCAGCTTTTTCAAGAGAATCTTTTATTGCAGTTTCTCTTTGATCCAAAGCAGAAAGGATAGGTTTCCAGGCAACCCTCTTAAGTATGAAAAGAAGAATTATGAAAGTAACTACAGTCCAAATAATTAATCCCGGATTAACATCAACAAGGCTGCCGCCTTCTGAAGCTAATACAAGAACTGCTAAAGTATTAACTTTAAGCATATTTATAATCCTGATTTTTTAAGTAAAAAGATTAAAGATATTAGATTTAAATAGAGCTACACTTTAACTGCAAGCAAAATACAAATAACAAGTGCGAAGAAGGCTATACCTTCAATCAGCGCGGCTGCAATAATCATAGTGGTTCTGATCTGACCAGCAGCTTCAGGCTGTCTTCCCATAGCTTCAAGAGCAGAAGCAGCA